>JAFACJ010001186.1 GCA_023425615.1 Actinomycetes bacterium | reverse complement strand
TCGTCGTAGCGGCACATCGACACGATCGCGCAGGACTCGGTGAGCCCGTAGCCCGCCACGATGTGGGAGAAGCCCAGTTCCTCCTTGATGCGGTGGAGGATGGCGGGCGGCACGTCCGTCGCGCCGGTGACGGCGAGCCGGAGGCCCGAGACGCCCTCGGGGGTGAAGCTCGGGTGCTCCAGCATGGTCTGGTACAGCGTCGGGGTGCCGGGCAGGACGGTCACCTTCTCCTCCCGCACCACCCGGAGGACCCACGGGACGTCCAGGGTGCGGGCGGGCAGGGCCGTCGCGCCGACGAGGAGCGAGGCCAGCCAGCCGGCCTTGTAGCCGAACCCGTGGAAGAACGGGTTGACGATGAGGTAGCGGTCGCCCTCGCGCAGCCCCACGACCGCGGCCCACACCGCGTAGGCGCGCAGCGTCTGGGCGTGCGTGCACATCGCGCCCTTGGGGTTGCCGGTGGTGCCGGAGGTGAACAGCACGTCCGACAGGTCGTCGGGGTCGATCTCGGCGGCGCGGGCCGCTACCCGCTCCTCGGCGACCGCCTGCCCGGACGCCAGGAAGTCCGCCCAGGAGGTGTGCCGCCCGGCGTCCGCGTCGCCGAGGACGACGACCTTCTCCAGGCCGGGCAGCCCGGCGTAGGGGCGGCCGTCTCCCGGGCCGCCCGCGGCCTCCTCCAGCGAGGCGGGGTAGTCGCGGCCGAGGAACTCGCCGATCACGCAGAGGACCTTCGCCTCGCTCTTGCCCAGGATGAAGGCGGCCTCCTGGCCCTGGAAGCGGGTGTTGAGCGGGATGAGGACGCCTCCGGCGCGCTGGAGGCCGAGCGCGGCGATGATCCACTGCGCGGTGTTGGGCGACCAGACGGCGACGCGGTCGCCCCGCTCCAGGCCTGCGGCGAGGAAGGCGCGGGCGGCCTCGGTCACCGCGGCGTCGAGCCCGGCGTAGGTGAGGCGGAGGCCGCCGTCGACGATCGCCTCGGCGTCGCCGAGCCTGCGGGCGGCGTCGGTGAGCAGGGCGCTGGTGGTGCCCCAGCGCAGATCGGCGCGCGGGTCGGTGAAGCCGTCCGATCCGGCAGCGCTGGTGGTGGTGGTCACCTGTTCCTCCGAAAACATGGACGCGGGGAGACGCGGGCAGTATGTTAAATAACATATACATTTTGCCCCGCAGGCGGAGCACGTTCAAGGCCGCCGACCGACGAACGCCAGGAGGCACACCGTGGCCCGATTGCTCGAGGACAAGATCGCCATTGTGACGGGTGCCGCGCACGGCATCGGCCGGGGCCACGCCCTGGAGCTGGCCAGGCACGGCGCCAAGGTGGTCGTGGCCGACCCGGGCACCAGCGTCCAGGGGGAGGGCAGGGGCAACGACGCCGAAGAGGTGGCACGGTTGATCGCCAAGCGGGGCGGCACCGCCATCGCCGACTTCGCCGACGTCGCGGACGAGGAGCAGGCGACGGCGCTGGTCGAGCGCACCGTCGCGGAGTTCGGCAGGCTGGACGTCCTGATCAACAACGCGGGCATCGCCCGCGACAAGGTCATCTGGAACATGACGCCCGCCGACTTCGACGCCGTCATGCGCGTCCATGTGCGCGGCACCTGGCTGATGACCCACCTCGCCGCCCGGCACTGGCGCTCCCGGTACCAGGCCGGTGAGCGCTTCACCGGGCGAGTGATCAACACGACGTCCGGCGCGGGCCTGGTCGGCAACTTCGGCCAGTCCAACTACGCCACGGCCAAGGCGGCGATCGTCGGGCTGACCCTCACGACCAGCCTGGAGCTGGCGCGCTTCGGCGTCACCGTCAACGCCGTCGGGCCCGGCGGCATGACCCGGCTGACCGCCACGATGGGCAAGGACCTGAAGGCGTTCGAGCCCGACGACCTCGGCGAGGAGGAGTACCACCCGATGGACCCGGCCGGCAGCTCACCGCTGGTGGCGTGGCTGGCCAGCGACGAGGCGCAGCATGTCAGCGGCCAGGTCATCCGCGCCATCCACGACAAGATCCACCTCATGGGCGGCTGGACCGAGGAGGCGACGATCTCCAACGCCGAGAAGAGGTGGGACGCCACCACGCTCGGCGGGCGGATCGCCACCGACCTCTTCCGCACCCGGGCCCCCGGGCTGCGCTGACCCGCCGCCCGAACCCGTCGAAGGAGAAGTCAAGTGGAGTTGCAGGACACTCCCGAGCTGGCGGCCTTCCGCGCCGAGGCACGCGCCTGGCTCGACGCCAACGCCCCGGAGTTCGCGGGGAAGGTGCGACACCGGCTGCACTTCGAGTCGGCCGACTCGCCCGCGGCCTACGAGGAGGCCGAACTGGCCAGCCTGGAGGCGGCCAAGGCCTGGCAGGCGCGGCTGAGGTCCGGCGGCTGGGCGGCGATCTCCTGGCCGCAGGCGTTCGGCGGCCGGGGCGGCACCGCGGGGCAGGAGGCGGTCTTCGCCGAGGAGTGCGAGCGCCGCGAGGTCTCCGTCGGACCGCTGATGATCGGCTTGAAGATGGTCGGGCCGACGCTGATGCGGCACGGCACCTCCGCCCAGTGCGCCGAGCACCTGCCGCCTCTGCTGAACGGCGACCGCGTCTGGTGCCAGCTCTACAGCGAGCCCGGCGCCGGCTCGGACCTGGCGTCCCTGCGCACCAGGGCGGTCCGGGCTCGGACGACCGGAGCGAAGCGAGGATCGGCCGAACCGGCCTCCGGGGGTCTGGGGGTCGTCCCCCAGGCGGACGAGGACGAGGCCACCGGCGACTGGATCGTCACCGGCCAGAAGGTATGGACGTCCTCGGCGAAGGTCGCCGACTGGGCGATCCTGCTGGCCCGCACCAACGCCGACGTGCCCAAGCACCAGGGCATCACCTACTTCCTCGTCGACATGCGCTCCCCCGGCATCGAGGTCAGGCCGCTGCGGCAGATGAACGGCTCGTACCACTTCAACGAGGTCTTCCTCGACGGGGTGCGCGTGCCGGCGGCGAACGTCGTCGGCGAGGTGGACGCGGGCTGGAAGGTCGTGCACACCACGCTCGCCGCCGAAC
>JAFACJ010001185.1 GCA_023425615.1 Actinomycetes bacterium | reverse complement strand
CTCGGGGATGCCGGGCCCGTCGTCGCGGACGCTGACCGTCACCGCCCGCCCGTCGTCCTCCACCAGCACCCAGGCCCGCGCGCCGGGACCGCAGTGCCGTGCGACGTTGTCGAGCGCGGCGCCCACGGCGGCCGCCAGCTCACCTGCGACACGGCCCGGCAGCCGCACCGGTGTCGCCGGGGCCGAGACCTGCACCGAGGCCGAGGCGTACCGGTCGAGGAGCCGGCGCAGATCGCTCTCGCCGTCCGGTTCGGCGACGCCCGTCGGACGGGAGATCAGCGCCCGCAGCGCCACCTCCTGCTCTCCCGCCAGCCTGCCCAGCTCGGCCGCCTCGCCGCCCAGCTCACCGCCCCTGCGCTGGACCAGCGCCAGGACCTGGAGCACCGAGTCGTGCAGATCGCGTGCCATCCGCTCGCGCTCGCGCGTCGCCGCCTCCAGCGCCACGGCCCGCGCCAGCCGCTCCTGGCTGTAGCGGGCCAGCCGGCCCAGGTATCCGATCACCACCCCGGTCATGAGCAGCAGCACCAGCCCGTTGGCGGTGGTCCGCTGGAAGCTGTCGGCGTACACCCAGCGCAGCAGGACGTCGGGCATCGACATCAGCACCGCCGCCACCGTCCCCCAGCGGACCCCGCCGAGCAGCGCCCAGGCCATGACGGGCGCGGCGACCCAGCTCACCGTCAGGTTCGGCCGTCCCTCGATGAGATGCTGCTGGCTCTCCACCAGGCCGGTGGCCAGCAGGCACGCCACGCAGACGGCGAGGTCGGCGGCGGCCAGGGCCCTGCCGCCGCGCCCGCCGGAGTAGCCGCGGACGGAGACCGCCGTCCACACCCCCATGACGGCGAGGACGGCCAGCCCCCCGGCGGGGTGCGCGTAGTCGCGGTGGCTGGAGAAGATGAGGATCGCCGCGTACACGAAGGAGACGATCCGGAACGCGGCAAGGGCCCGCCACAGGGCCGCCTCGACGTTCACTCCGCGCTCATTCCTCGTCGTCGTCCGCTCTCCTCGGCGCCTTGCCCTGCTGTTCGGCCCTGACCTCGGCGGCGTAGCGGTCGACGTACTCCTGGCCCGACAGCTCGCCGATCGCCGCCATGATCCGGTCGGTGATCAGGCGGAGCACCTCGCGGTCGTCCTCACGCCCGTAGTACTCGGAGAAGTCCAGCGGCGCGCCGAAGCGCACGCCGGGCCGGCCCGGCAGGCCGAAGACCCGCGGCCGGGAGCCGGCCGGCATCAGCTCGAAGGTGTTGATCATGGCCATCGGGATCACCGGCACCCTGCCCTGCAGCGCGAGCCGGGCGACGCCCGTCTTGCCCTTGAACAGCCGGTTGTCGGGAACCCGGGTGCCCTCGGGGTAGATGCCCAGCAGCTTGCCCTCGCGCAGCACCCGCAGCCCGGTGGCCAGTGCCTCCTCGCTGGCCTTGCCGCCGGTCCTGTCGATCGGGATCACGCCGACCCCGCTGAAGAACATCCGGCTGAACCAGCCCTTGAGCCCCTTGCCGGTGAAGTAGTCGCGCTTGCCGAGGAACACGATCCGGCGGCGCAGCGGCCACGGCCCGAAGAAGTGGTCGGCGAAGGAGAGGTGGTTGCTGGCCAGGATGGCCGGGCCCTCCTCGGGGACGTTCTCCATACCGCTGTTCCGGGGCCGCCAGACGATCACCAGGAGGGGCCCCACGATGGCCTTGACCACCCACCAGAACATGCGACCCCTCTTCCCCAGACGCCCTCTTCGAAAAAAGCAGGAGACATCTTCGCACGCTCCCGGCCGAACGGAACGATCGCGCCCCCTCGTCCCCCGTGGGACGATTCGCACCGTAGGCTCAACGCATAACGGGTCGTCCGGAGGCCGGAGGGGTTGAGGGAAGTGAACCGCCGCGAGAACGGGCTGTCAGCGGACGCCTACGCACCCCTGATCTACCTGGTCCCCGACCTCGCCGACCGGCTGCTCACCGTGCTGGGCGAGGCGGGGATAGCCGCCTATGCGCTGCCGGGCGCCGGCGAGGGCCCCGACGTCCTCGACCACGTGCACGTGGACGCCGCGCAGAAGGGCGAGGCCGAGCGGCTGCTGCACGACGACGTGCTGCGAGACAGGGTGGCGCCGCCGCCGCAACTGGACGAGGACGCCATCTTCGCCGAGATCGTCGCCGGGTTCGGCAAGACGCCCACCGACGTGTCCTGGCCCGACGAGGAGAACCTCGGTCCGGGCAACGACTCCGACGACCGGCAGGACAGCACGGGACGGCTGCCCACCGCACGGGTCGTCTACTACTCCGAGACCCCGGCCCCCAAGGAGGACTTCCCCGAGCCCGACGACGAGGGGCACTACGAGCCGCCGCCTCCCCCGCCGCTGCCCACCGGCGACCCGGTCACCCGGCTGGCGTGGCTGTGCCTGGTCGGCGGGCCGCTGTACATCCTGGCGACCGTGGTCTTCCGCTGGCAGTCGCCCGGCTGGGCCGCCTTCTTCGCCGTCGCCGCCTTCATCGGCGGCTTCGTCACCCTGGTGCTGCGCATGGGCGACGAACCGAGGGACGATGACGACGACGGCGCCGTCATCTGACGCTCCCGCCTAAAGGGCGACCATGAGGTAGGCCTTCTCGACGGTCACCGCGGCGGTGCCGAAGTTCTCCACCTCGGCCCGGTACCGCTTCTTCTCGTCCATCCACACCAGGCCCGAGAGGGTGTACTCCACCTTCGTGCCGTTGCCCACCTTGTCCTCGCCGAGCGCGTCCTTGACCCGTGTCTCCTTGTCCCGCTCGTACTCGGTGATCGTGAGCTTGAGCTTCTCCCCGTCCGCCTGGCCGTCGGCCACGAGGTTCAAGGTGACCACGTGGTAGGCCGAGGTCTTGGGCAGCCACTCGGCGTGCGCGCCGTCGGCGTGCACCTTCTCCGGATCGTTCCACTCCTTGTCGAACACCAGTGCCAGCCGCTTACCGGGGGCGACCGTCGCCGCCTTCCCGCTGCCGAGGTTGATCAGGATCTTCAAGGGTCCGCCCTCTCCGCCGTCCACTCGGTTCCGGACTTTAGCGGTATCCGCCCTTGAAAGCGGGGAACATCCGATTTCCATGCGGTATCGGAAGGGGGAAGGGGGAAGTCAGAGCGGGGCCAGCCTGGCCAGGACCGGACGGTGGTCGGTGGCCAGCGCGAAGTCGCCGGTGTCCCGCACCAGGTCCTCGGGCACCCCGCAGCCCAGGACGCGCAGTGCCCGGTCGGCGAAGACCGCGTCGATCCGGCGGCCGGGCCGGCGCGCGGGGAAGGTGAGGGCGCCGCCCTCGGGCGCCACCGCGTGGGCGTCCTGGAAGACCCCGGCCAGCAGCCGCCAGGAGGGGCCGTCCTGCTCCTCGTTGAAGTCGCCGCCCAGCACCACCGGGCCCGGCACCCCCGCCAGCAGCCGGAGGATCTCCATCGTGTGCCGCAGCCGCGGGCCCGCGGCCAGGTCCAGATGGGTGGAGGCGACAGTCAGCGGC
>JAFACJ010001170.1 GCA_023425615.1 Actinomycetes bacterium | reverse complement strand
GCCCAATACTGACCCGCCTCCGCGCCCCGTCCCGGCACCGATCCGGCCCTGGTACCGGCACATCTCCGTCGGTAGTCGGGACGCGTGCGGGCCTGGGTGTTCACAGGCATCCGGTGAAGCTCAACGCCGGGCGGTACAGACCGGTCCCGGTACTAGCACGTCTCCATCGGCGGTCAAGACACGTGCGGGACAGGACGTTCACAAACGTTCAATGGGGCTCGGCACCGGACGGTACAGACCCGGTCCTGGTACCGGTGTGTCCCCGTCGGCGGTCGGGACGCGTGCGGATCTGAGTGTTCACAGGCATCCGGTGAAGCTCAACGCCAGGTGGTACAAATCCGGCCCTGATACCA
The DNA here is from genome assembly GCA_023425615.1 of Actinomycetes bacterium. Taxonomy (GTDB): domain Bacteria; phylum Actinomycetota; class Actinomycetes; order Streptosporangiales; family Streptosporangiaceae; genus Actinocorallia. Next base: position 5,750 of record JAFACJ010001170.1, on the reverse strand, counting down.
GCACATCCCGCCAGCGGTCAGGACACGCGGGACTGGACGTTCACAAGCGTCCCGGGGAGTTCGGCGCCGGGGTGGCGTGGCATTCTGGGGGTGTTTCGTGGTCTCAGTCGATGTGGTGCGGGAGTTCTCGTGCGTGAGCCGCTCGTCATCGCCGTCGCTCAGCCTCCGTGTGTGTCGCGTGATGTGGCCGCGAACGCGGAGGCGCACGCGGTGGCGGTCCGTGCCGCCGGGGCTCGCGTGGTGGTCTTTCCCGAACTGTCGTTGACCGGCTATGAGTTCGACGCCGCGCCGGTCTCTCCCGGTGATCCGCGGCTGGCGCCCCTCATCGCGGCCTGTGCCGAGACGGGCTCTCTGGCGCTGGCCGGGGCGCCCGTGCGCGGGGAGGCGGACCGGCGGCATATCGCTCTGCTGGCCGTCGACGGCGCAGGTGCCTCCGTCGCCTACCGCAAGATGTGGCTGGGCGGCGGAGAGGCCGCGTGCTTCGCTCCCGGTCCGGTCCCCGCGGTGCTCGATGTCGACGGGTGGCGTCTGGGCCTGGCCATCTGCAAGGACACCGGCGTCCTCCGGCATTCCGCCGACACCGCCGCTCTGGGCATCGACGTTTACGCCGCCTCCGTCCTGGACTTCGAGGAGGAGGCGCACATCCAGGCCGAACGCGCCCTGCGCATCGCCGCCGCCCATGGCGTCTGGGTCGCCATGGCCAGCTTCGCCTCTCCCACCGGCGAGGGCTACACCCGTCCCGCGGGCCGCTCCCGCATCTGGTCGCCCGCCGGCGTCCTCCTCGCCGACGCCGGCCCCGAACCCGGCGCCCTCGCCCGAGCCACCCTCAGCGACCCCGCCCCGGAACGGTGACGGACGGCGACGGCGCCCCGCCCGGCAAAGGCAAAGCCCGACATCACCGCCGAAGACCGACATGGCTCTTCCTGCCGATTGACGCGGCCTCACTTCCCTTCAGTCGCATCAGCACCCCCCGCATCACTTCTGATGTTTTGATGTTCAGGGGCGGGTGCGGGCTACTTCGGCGGCTATGGCGCGTAGGGCGGGGAGGGTGTCGCCGCTTTCCAGGTTGAGGAGGGTGTTGCGGGCTATGACGACGTGGTGCTTGGTGGAGACGTAGATCTTCTGGTCGCCGAGGCCGGTGGCGTAGAAGCCTTCTCCGGGGTCGATCCACCAGTGCAGGCCGTAGCGGGAGTTGACGCCTGAGGGGGTGGTGGCCTGGGAGATCCAGGAGGCGGGTACTACCTGGCGTCCCTTCACGGTGCCGCCGTCGAGCATCATCTTGCCGAAGCGGGCGAAGTCGCGGACGGTGGCGTAGACGCAGCAGTAGCCGAGGCCGTTGCCGTTGGAGTCGTTGCCTAGGTAGGCGATCCCGGCCATGCCGGACGGCGCCCAGATCCTGTCCTCCAGGTAGGAGTGGAGCGGCATGCCGGTGGCCCTCTGCACGACGAGCGCGAGGACCGCCGAATCCATGCTGCTGTAGTTGAACCCGCTTCCCTGCTCCTGCGCCCTCCTGCGGGAGGCCGCCATGCGCAGGGTCGAGCGCCAGCCCATGCTCACGGACACGTGCAGGGTGACGTCGTCGACGTCCTCGTCCCATCGCATGCCCGACGACATGCGCAGCAGGTTCCGCAGCCTCACCCGTCCGTAGTCCGTTCCGGCCAGTTCGGGCACGTAGTCGCCGACGGTGTCCTCCAGCGACCGGATCCTCCCCTCCCCGAGGGCGACGCCCACCGCGTCCGAGGTGAACGACTTCCCCGCCGACCAGGACTGGAACAGCGACTCCGCCGAGTATCCGGCGGCGTACCACTCGCCGACGATCTCGTCGCCGTCCAGCACCGCGAACCCTTGGGCGGTGCGCTTCAGGTAGTCCTTCAGGGTGCGGGTCTCGCCTTCGTAGGTGTAGGTGACGTTCAGGTCGCGCGGCGCGCTCGTCAGCGCGACGGGGTCGGCCGACGGACGGAGCGGGTCGAATCCCGGCAGCACCGAGTACGGCCACACTCCGGCGGCCGCCGCGGGCGCGGAGTCCGCGGGCGCGGAGTCAGCCCGCGCGGGTGCAGATACCGGTGCCGAGACGGCGATGCCGAAAGCGAGGGTGGTGGTGAGGGCCAGGGACAGGGGGCTGCGACGCATGGTGGCTCCCGTGGCACGAGGGGGGCGATATCACCATGAAAATGGGGAATTCATGATGAGTAAGCCTTATGGACGTTAAGTCCTTATCGCCGTTATGGCCATGCCCAGATCGGGGGCGGTGGTGCCGTTCTCGCGGAACAAGTACAAAACCCCGCTGTGAGGGGATTTCACGGCCCTTCCGTCTTTAGCATGCTCCCGTTGGCCGGCAGTCCGTCGGCCGGAGTCGTGTGGTGGGGGTCTTGTGGCCGAATCCGTTCTCGTCGTCGACTTCGGCACGACCTCGTCCTCCGGGGCGCTGGTGGACGGGGGCCGGGTTCGGCCGGTGAAGGAGCCGGGGAGCGGTTCCTACTCGTGGCCGTCCTCGGTGTACCTGGACGGTGCCGACCTGCTGGTCGGAATCGCGGCCGAGCGGCGCAAGCGGACCGATCCCGCGCGGTACCGCGCGGAGTTCAAGCGCGAACTCGGGCAGGACGCGCCCATCATGCTCGGCGACCGCTCCCTCACCGCGGAGGAACTCATCACCGCCGTTCTGCGGGTGATGGCGGCGCAGGCCCGGGAGCTGGCGGGCGGCGCGGTCGAGCGGCTGCTGCTGACCGTCCCCGCGGGCTACCGCCCGGCGGGCCCCCGCTGGACGTCGATGATCTCGGCGGGCGAGGCGGCCGGGTTCCCCGAGGTGGAGCTGCTGCCCGAGCCCGTCGCCGCGGCGCTGGCGCCCACGGCGGGTGAGGCGTTCAAGGCGGGCGCGCTGGTGCTGGTGTACGACTTCGGCGGCGGCACCTTCGACACCGCGCTGGTCCGCTTCAACGAAGACGGAACCGAGGGCGGAACCGAAGGCGGCCACGAGGGCGGAACCGAGGTGCTCGGCCACGCCGCCCTTGAGGACTGCGGCGGCCGTGACGTCGATGCGCTCCTGTCCGCCCACGTCCACCGGACCGGCGACGCCGAGCTCACCGGGCTCCTCACCCCGGGCGGCCTGCCGGGGCTGCGCGCCAGGCTCGCGCTGGGCGACCTGGTCCGCGGCATCAAGCACCAGCTCACCGACGCCGAGCACGCCGAGGAGTTCCTCACCCCGTTCGCTCCCCCCTACGGGCTGTCCCGCTCCGCCCTGGAGGAGCTGTCCGCGCCCCTGCTGGACCGCACCGTCGACGCCTGCCGCGACCTCCTGAGCCGCTGCGGCGTCAAACCGGACGAACTGGACGCCATCCTGCTGACCGGCGGCGCCTCCCGCATGCCCGCCGTCTCCGCCGCCCTCGACCGCGCCTTCGGCCGTCCGCTCCGCCGTGCCGAGGACCCCGAACTCGCCGGCGTGCCGGGCGCGGCGCGGCACGGGGCGCGCCCGGTCGACCGGCTCCTCGACCCCGACCGGCCGCCGCGCAACGAGGTGCCGCTGCGCTGGAGCATCCCCGGCGGCAGCGGAACCCTGCTGCGCTGGCTCGTCCAGCCCGGAGACGTCTACCGGGCGGGCGACGCCCTCGCCGTCGTCCGCGCCGCCGACAGCTCCCTGTGGCGGCTGCGCGCCCCGGCCAAGTCGGGCCAGATCAAGGTGCGGCACGCCCTCCCCGGCTCGACGGTCACCAGCGCGGACTGGCTGGCCACCGCCGGACCTCCCGCCAGGGCCATGCCCCTCCAGGGCGGTCTCGTCTGGTCCCCCGAGCCCGTCGTTCTCCGCACTCTCGAACAGGACGGCCCCATCACGTCGATGGCGTTCCGGCCCGGCACGAAGACCCTCGCCGTCGCCAGCCTGCGGCGCACCGTCCTGATCTGGAACACCGCCAGCGGCGGGCGGGAGAACCACTTCATAGCGGAGTCCCACTTCCACTCCCTCGCCTTCAGCCCCGACGGCTCCGTGCTCGCCGGAAGCGGGGATGACGGGAAGACCTTCCTGTGGAACATGCACTCCCAGATCAGGCTCAGGAAACCCCTGAAAAACCAGTACCACTACTCCACCGTGCGGGCGGCGGCGTTCCATCCAGGCGGGCACCTCCTCGCCACCGGTCGCGACGACGGCTCCGTCCTGTTCTGGGACACCGGCACCTGGAGGCAGGACCCGCAGGCGTTCCATGTCGGCGTACAGCCCCGCGCCCTGGCCTTCAGCCCCGATGGCACCGTCCTGGCCGCGGGCTGCTCCGACGGCACCGTCCGGTTCTGGAGCGTCGATGAGCAGTCCCCGCTGGACCGCTCCTGGGAAGGCCACGGCCAGGCCATCCGCTCGGTGGAGTTCAGCCACGACGGCACCGTCCTCGCCGCTTCCGGCGAAGACGGCACCGCCGCCCTCTGGGACGTCGCCGCGCGGTCCGCTCTCGGCGACCCCCTCGGCGTGGCGGACACCGCGCTCCTCCAGGTCGCCTTCTGCCCCGCCGCCCCGTCCCTCCTGGCCACCGGATGCGCGGACGGCACCGTCCACCTGTGGGACGCCGCAGACCGGACCCGTATCGGCGACCCCCTCAAGGGCCGCGGCACCTCGATCACGGCGCTCGCCTTCAGCTCCGACGGAACCCTCCTCGCCGCCGGAGGCCACGACGGCTCCACCCAGCTCTGGCAGGTACTGGAACAGCCCGCATGAAGACTCCGCCCATCCTCCACCGCGGTGACGGGAGACGAACATGAGTGATTTCGACAAGGTGCGGCAGCAGGTGCTGGCGCTGTTCCCCGAGCTCGCGGCGCACGCCGGTGCCGTTCCCGAGGCAAAGAGGCGGCTGGAGGAGGCGGCGCGGCTGCTGGCCGAAGGCAAGCTGGTGGCCGTGGTGTGCGGGGAGTTCAAGCGCGGCAAGTCCAGTCTGCTGAACGCGCTGCTGGACGAGCGGGAGCCGCTGTTCCCGGTCGACGACTACTACGCCACGAACCTGGTGTCGACGATCTCCTACGGGAAGACCGAGGAGATCACGGTGACGCTGGCCCCGGAGGGCGAGGAGCCGAGCGAGGTGGTCATCTCCCGTGACCAGATCGCCGAGTACGTCACGGAGGAGGGCAACAAGGACAACCACAAGGGGGTGCGCGGCCTCGACGTCCGCTCCCCCAACCCGCGGCTCGCCTCGGGGCTGACGCTCGTGGACACCCCCGGTGTCGGCGCGTACACCGAGCACACCATGACGACGCTGGCGTTCCTGCCGTCGGCGCACGCGATCTTGTTCGTGGTGGACGCGACGCAGGCCGTCACCGAGAGCGAGCTGCACTTCCTCGGCCAGGCGCTGCGCACCGCCGAGGTCACCGAGGACGGCGACGCGCTGCTGTGCGTCCTCACCAAGATCGACACGGTGCCCGATCCGCGGGAGCTGGTGGAGGCGACGACCGCCAAGATCGTGGAGGCGACGGGGCGTCCCGCCGAGCGGGTGACGGTGGTACCGGTCTCCTCCTACGCCAAGCAGCGCTTCCTCGCCCGCGGTGAGGAGGCGCTGCTGGCCGACAGCAACTTCCCCGAGCTGGAGCGGCTGCTGTGGGGCGCGCTCTCACGCCGGCAGGCCAGGGTCCTGCTGGGCGGCGCGCTGGCGGAACTGGAGCGTTCGGCGGTCGCGCTGCGCACCCCGCTGGAGGCCGAGCTCGCCGAGCTGAACGAGCGCGGTGAGCGCGGTCAGACCGAGCTGCGCGAGCTGAAGGAGCGCAACCAGCAGCGGCTCTCGGAG
>JAFACJ010001160.1 GCA_023425615.1 Actinomycetes bacterium | reverse complement strand
CATCTGCACGGCGCAGGTGCTGCTGGCCGTCATGGCCTCCATGTACGCCGTCTACCACGGCCCCGAGGGGCTGACGGAGATCGCGCGGCGGGTGCACCGCAGGGCGGCGGCGTTCGCCGCGTCCATCGCCGCCCAGGAGGTCGAGGGGTTCGAGGTCGTCCACGAGCACTACTTCGACACCCTCACCATCAGGATCCCCGGCCACGCCCCCGCCACGGTCGAGGCGGCGCGGCGCGCGGGGTTCAACATCCGCCTGGTCGACGACCGGACGATCGCGGTGGCGTTCGACGAGACGACCACCGAAGAGCATCTGCAGACGCTGCTGGAGGCGGTCGAGCAGCGCGGCTTCCGGCGGGCCGTGGCGCTGGCCGAGCCGGTAGAGGCGCTGCCGGAGGACCTGCGCCGCACCAGCGCGTTCCTCACCCACCCGGTGTTCCACTCGCACCGTTCGGAGACGGCGATGCTGCGCTATCTTCGCCGCCTCCAGGACAAGGACATCGCGCTGGACCGGTCGATGATCCCGCTGGGCTCCTGCACGATGAAGCTCAACGCGACGACCGAGATGGAGCCGATCACCTGGCCGGAGTTCGCGAACATCCACCCGTTCGCCCCGCTGGACCAGGCGGCCGGCTACGTCGAGCTGATCGGCGAGCTGGAGGCGTGGCTGGCGGAGATCACCGGTTACGCGAAGGTGTCGGTGCAGCCGAACGCCGGATCGCAGGGCGAGCTGGCCGGGCTGCTGGCGGTGCGCGCCTACCACGCCTCGCGCGGCGAGGGGCACCGGAACGTGTGCCTGATCCCGTCGTCGGCGCACGGCACCAACGCGGCCAGCGCCGTCATGGCCGGGATGCGGGTGGTCGTCGTCAAGTGCGACGACGAGGGGAACATCGCGCTGGAGGACCTGCACGCCAAGATCGAGAAGCATGCCGCCGAACTGTCGGTGATCATGGTGACGTACCCCTCGACGCACGGGGTGTACGAGGAGACGATCACCGAGGTCTGCGCGGCGGTGCACGCGGCGGGCGGCCAGGTGTACGTGGACGGCGCCAACCTCAACGCGCTGGTCGGGCTGGCCAGGCCGGGTGAGTTCGGCGCCGACGTCTCGCACCTGAACCTGCACAAGACGTTCTGCATCCCGCACGGCGGAGGCGGGCCCGGCGTCGGGCCCGTCGCGGTCGGCGCGCATCTCGCGCCGTTCCTGCCCGGCCACCCGCTGCGGCCGGAGGCGGGCCCGGAGACGGGCGTCGGGCCGATCTCGGCGGCGCCGTGGGGCTCGGCCGGCATCCTGCCCATTCCGTGGGCGTACATCGCGCTCATGGGTCACGACGGGCTGCTGCGCGCCACCCAGAGCGCGATCCTCGCCGCCAACTACGTGGCGCGCCGGCTCGCCCCGCACTACCCGATCCTCTACACCGGCAGGAACGGCCTGGTGGCGCACGAGTGCATCGCCGACCTGCGGAGGATCACCAAGGAGACGGGGATCACCGCGGAGGACGTCGCCAAGCGGCTCATCGACTACGGCTTCCACGCCCCGACGCTGTCCTTCCCGGTGGCGGGCACGCTGATGATCGAGCCGACCGAGAGCGAGGACCTCGCCGAGCTCGACAGGTTCTGCGACGCGATGATCGCGATCCGGGCGGAGATCGACCGCGTCGGCTCCGGCGAGTGGGACGCCCAGGACAATCCGCTGCGCAACGCACCGCACACCGCCGAGTCGCTGCTGTCGGACGACTGGAAGCACGGCTATGGGCGGCAGGAGGCCGCCTACCCGGTCGACTCGCTGCGGGAGCACAAGTACTGGCCGCCGGTCCGCCGGATCGACCAGGCGTTCGGCGACCGCAACCTGGTCTGCTCCTGCCCGCCGCCCGAGGCGTTCGAGGACTGATCCGTCCCGCTACGGGGGCGATTTGCGAGGGAGGAACGGTCGTGTCACCGCCACGGTGGCACGGCCGTTTCAGTAGGGTCATGGCAGTTTTCCGTGAAGGAGGCAACGCCCCCATGACCCTGGCTCAGGCCCGTCTGCTGGCGGAGTCCGGTGACCTGTCCGCCGCCGCCGAGCTGTTCACCGGCGCGCTGGAGGACCCCGACCCGTCCGCGCGCGCCCAGGCGGCGCTGGGCCTCGCGGTGGTGCTGGAGGAACTGGGCGAGCACGAGGCGGCCCGCGACGCCGACTGGACCGCCATCCGGACCGGCGACCCCGAGTACGCCCCGCGCGCCGCCTACCATCTGGCGCTCTCCCGGGAGCGGGCCGGTGACCGCGGGGAGGCGGAGGAGGCATGGCGCCTGGTGGTCTCCTCGGCGCACCCGTCCTACCTGCCCGCCGCCTGCCTGGCCCTGGCGCAGCTCGCCGACGACGACGGCGACGTGGACACCGCGGCCGGCTGGTGGGAGAAGGTCATCGCCACCGGCGACGAGCAGTACGCGCCCGTCGCCGCCCACGACCTCGCCCAGCGCCTGCTGGAACGCGACCAGACCGCCCGCGCCCAGCAGGTACTGGCCGCGGCGCTGCGCACCACCCCGCCGGAGGGCTACGCCTACGCCCGCCTCGCCGTCGCGATGGGCCTCACCCATCTGGAGCAGGCCATCGGCGCGTTCAGCGCCGCCGTCGGCGCCACCGACGCCCCCGACATCGCGCCCCTGGCCGTGGAGCTC
>JAFACJ010001156.1 GCA_023425615.1 Actinomycetes bacterium | reverse complement strand
CTCGGGGCCCGACCCCATCAGCGCGCTGTTCCTCGGGTTCTTCCGGATGTTCGCCGGCCTGTGGATGCTCTTCGCCCGCGGCGTGGGCACGGTGTTCCGCGCCTACGGCGACGGCGCCCGCGACCTGGATGAGGAGCACCGCCGCGACGGCCTGGGCCTGGCCCTGCTGGGCGCGGCGATCATCCTGGCCTCGGTGCTGTGGTGGACCCCGCACGGCTGGTTCACGCAGGCGCTGGAGCTGCTGGTGCGCGGCGGCCTCGGCCGGTTCGCCATGGTGCTGCCGCTGTTCCTCGTCGGGTTCGCCTGGAGCGTGCTGCGCCACCCCGAGCGCAACTCCGAGCCGGGGCGGATCGCGATCGGCGCCAGCGCGCTGTTCCTCGGCGTCGCGGGGATCGTGCACATCTCGCTGGGCACCCCGACCCCGCGCTCGCAGATGGCCGAGGTCCGCGACGCGGGCGGGGTGCTGGGCTGGCTGGTGTCCGCGCCGCTGGAGACCGTCCTGTCGGCCTGGGTGGCGGTGCCGCTGCTGCTGCTCATCGCGTTCTTCGGGCTGCTGGTGGTGACCAAGACCCCGGTCTACCGCATCCCCGACCGGTGCCGCGACCTGCTGCACCTGACGATGCTCAAGGAGCGCGCGGGCGAGGACGGCAAGCCCGATAAGCCCGACAAATCTGACAAGGGCGACAGGGGCGACAAGGGGAAGCCGAAGAAGAAAAAGAAGCGCGCCGAGGAGCAGCCCGGGGACGCGGAGGAGTTCTCGGTCGGGGAGCACACCAAGCCCTACGACACCCCGGTCGTCGAACCCCCGCCGCCCGCCCGGACCAGGGAGCTGGCCGACGACCTCTTCGGCGAACCCGATCCGCCCGAGCCCGAACTCCCCTCCGCCGCGCCCGCGGCCCCGGCCGTCCCCGACCCCACCCCGGCGCCGCGGCACGCCGAGCAGCTCCCGCTGGACGCCGCGAACGAGGGCTACCGGCTGCCCGAACCGGCGCTGCTGCGGGCCGGCTCCGCGCTCAAGCCGCGCACCAAGGCCAACGACCAGGTGGTCGACGCCCTCACCGGGGTGCTGGAGCAGTTCGACGTGGACGCCCAGGTCACCGGGTTCACCCGCGGCCCGACGATCACCCGCTACGAGATCGAGCTCGGCCCGGCCGTCAAGGTCGAGAAGGTCATCGCGCTCACCAAGAACATCTCCTACGCCGTCAAGAGCCAGGACGTGCGGATCATCTCCCCGATCCCCGGCAAGTCAGCGATCGGCGTCGAGATCCCCAACACCGACAAGGACCTGGTGTCCCTGGGCGACGTGCTGCGCTCCCAGGTGGCGCAGGGCGACCAGCACCCGATGCTGGTGGGCCTCGGCAAGGACGTCGAGGGCAGGACCGTCGTGGCCAACCTCGCCAAGATGCCGCACATCCTCATCGCGGGCGCCACCGGCGCCGGCAAGTCCACCTGCATCAACGGGCTCATCACCTCGATCCTCATGCGGGCCACGCCCGACGAGGTGCGGATGATCCTGGTCGACCCCAAGCGGGTGGAGCTGTCGTCCTACTCCGGCATCCCGCATCTGATCACGCCGATCATCACCAACCCCAAGAAGGCGGCCGAGGCGCTGGGCTGGGTCGTCGGCGAGATGGACCGCAGGTACGACGACCTGGCGGCGTCGGGGTTCCGGCACATCGACGACTTCAACAAGGCGGTCCGCGCCGGCAAGCTCACCGCGCCGCCCGGCAGCGAGCGCGTCTACACGCCCTACCCGTACCTGCTGGTGATCGTCGACGAGCTCGCCGACCTGATGATGGTGGCCCCGCGCGACGTCGAGGACCATGTGGTGCGCATCACCCAGCTCGCCCGCGCCGCCGGCATCCACCTGGTGCTGGCCACCCAGCGGCCGTCCGTCGACGTCGTCACCGGCCTGATCAAGGCGAACGTGCCGTCGCGGCTGGCGTTCGCCACGTCCTCGCTGGCCGACAGCCGCGTCATCCTCGACCAGCCGGGCGCCGAGAAGCTGGTCGGCCAGGGCGACGCGCTCTTCCTGCCGATGGGCGCCTCCAAGCCGATGCGGTTGCAGAACGCCTACGTCTCCGAGAAGGAGATCGCGGGGATCGTCGAGCACTGCAAGGACCAGATGGAGGCCAGGTACGCCGAGGACGTCCAGGGCGAGGCGGCGCCGCGCAAGGAGATCGACGAGGACATCGGCGACGACCTGGAGCTGCTCATGCAGGCGGTCGAGCTGGTCGTCTCCACCCAGTTCGGATCCACCTCGATGCTGCAGCGCAAGCTCCGCGTCGGTTTCGCCAAGGCGGGACGTTTGATGGACCTGATGGAGAGCAGGAACATCGTGGGTCCTTCCGAGGGCTCCAAGGCACGGGACGTCCTGGTCAAACCAGAGGATCTGCCGGAAGTCCTGGGCGCGCTCAATTCGTGATCAAGTAATGCGGCGTTGCGGGTCGCCGGGGGAGAACCCGTTTTCTAGACTTGGCGGCAAGCATCGTCGCGGCGGAGGCTTTCATGGGCATTGGTGAGACTCTGAGTCAGGCACGCCGTGATTCGGGACTCACCGTGAAGCAGGTCAGCGAACGGACCCGCATCCGCGAGACGGTGATCCGCCGGATCGAGCAGGACGACTACTCGCTGTGCGGCGGCAACTTCTACGCGCGGGGCCACATCCGCAGCATCGCCAGGATGCTGGGCGTCGACCCCGACCCCCTGATCCGCGAATACGACGAGACCCACGGCGGGGCGCCCGGCGCGCTGGCCATCGCCACCGCGTTCGAACCCGAGCAGCCGCTGAAGTTCCGGGAGCGGCG
>JAFACJ010001087.1 GCA_023425615.1 Actinomycetes bacterium | reverse complement strand
AGACGAGGGTGCCGCGGGGGGTGCGCATGGTCACTTGCTCCTTTAGTAGTGATTGGTCACTAACTTTCTGGGGCGTGCGAGAAGACGGTGGCGGCGGTGCCACCGGTGGTCTCGAAGGCGGATCAGTCGCCGAGGGTCAGGATGCCGTGCCAGATCCTGTCCCCGGGCGGGTAGCCGAGGGCGACCCAGGTGTTGATCAGCATGCCGCAGGACAGGAACTCCACGGTGAGCTCCGGGTCCCCGCCCAGCAGCAGGTGGACGGTGTCGTGCAGGTCGGTCCAGATGCGGCGGATGGTACGCCCGAACTCCTCGTCCCCGGCCTGCTGCGCCTGGAAGACCGCGACCTGGACCTGCATCTGCATCATCAGCAGGTCCTGGTCGGTGATGAGGTCGAGGTAGGCGGCGGCGAGCGCCTTGTAGACACCGTCGCCGGTCGCCTCCTCCGCGGCCCGGACGAAGGCGTCGCGGGTCCGCTCGAAGCAGAGCCGCGCCGCGGCGAGGAAGATCGCGCGCTTGTTGGGGAAGAGCCGGAACAGGTAGGGCTGCGACACCCCGACCCGCTTGGCGATGGACTCGGTGGACGTGCCCTCGTAGCCGCCGCGGGCGAATTCGCTCATCGCCGCGGCGATCACAGAGGCGCGGCGTTCCTCCGCGCTCATCCTCGGGCTCATGGCAAGTAAGTTAGTGGCTGATAACTAACTTGGCAACCTCCTGATCAGAAGTCGCCGCCCCCTCCGCCGAAGTCGCCACCGCCGAAACCACCGCCGAAGTCGCCGAACCCGCCTCCGCCGAAGTCGCCGTATCCACCCGTCTGGTCGCCGTAGCCCAGGTCGTAGCCGCCGTAGCCCATGCCGAGCCCGCCGCCCCACATCGAGCCGATCGCCGTCCCGATGAGCAGCGGTCCGAGCAGTCCGAAACCCCCGTAACCGGCGTAGTAGCCGCCCGCGTACGGGGCCCACTGCGGTCCCGCCTCCCAGTACGGGCGGCGCTGCCCGGACACCTCCACCATCCGCGCCTCCGGGTCGTCCCCGCGTTCGACGCGCTCGGCGTCGGCGGCGCAGGCCGGCACCTCGCGCGGCTGCCCGCCGATCGGCGCCCACACCACGTCGCGGACGGAAGGCCCGTGCTGGGGGTTGAAGAAGCACGGCGGACGCCGCTCGGGCACCGGCAGCCCCGCCTGCCTGGCCCGGACGGCGGTCATGGCGTAGCGGCCGTCCTCCAGGGCCTCGGTGACCCGCTGCATGTCCTGGGAGGTGCGGGCGGCGTCGGTGGCGGCCTTGGCCCGGTCGTAGGCGTCCATGGCGTGGACGTAGTCGTCCTTGGCGGCCTGGCTCGTCCGGGGATCCCCCAGGTCCAGGTCGAGGGCCGCGATGTCCTCGCCGAGCCGGGTGACGTCCTCCTGCACGCCCTGCTTGAGCTCCTGGAGCTGCCGCTGCTCGTCCCTGGCCCGGCGGCGCCGGCTCGCCCGCACGTAGAAGAACCCGCCGACGACAAGGATCAGCAGCACCCCGAGGAACCCGTAGGTCAGGACGCTGCTGGCCGTCGAGGGCTTGCTTCCATTGGCGACGTTCACCGAGTCGACGAAGGAGACCAGGCCGTCTGCGGGCCTGCCCCGGTTCTCCGAGGCCGCCTTCGCGGCGAGCCGGGACGCCTCCCCCCGCTGCAGGCCGGTGGATCCGAGGGACCCGGCGGTGAAGTGCCGTCCGGACAGCAGCGCGTACACCCCGGTGCTGCCCACGGCGGTGGCGGCGTCGGACAGGTACCGGTCGGACGTCTGGGCGCTGCCCATGTCCGCGGTGACCATCAGGTACACCGGGGTCTTGGACTCCTGCACCGCCCGTTTGACCCGTGCCACGCCCGCCGCGTCCAGCGCCGTCTGGTCGGGCGCGGCGTAGAAGCGTTCGCTGCGCAGCGCGGCGGTGACCTGTGGGTCGGGGACGCGTGCCGTCTGCGCCTGCGCGCCGCCCGCGGGCAGGACCGCGAGGAGCAGCGCGATGAGCAGTGGGAACACCCGCAGGAGCAACATATGTCCATATTGCTCCGTTTGTAACTGTTTAACCATTCGGTAGGCGTCAAGCGCGGTCCAAATACCCCGCACGCCTCACCCCGGCGGTGCCTGCCGGGCGGCGCGGGAGAGCAGATGGCGGCGCTCGGGCAGGCTGGTGGCACGGCGTGCCGCCTCCCGGTACGCCGCCGCGGCTGCGGCGCGGTCGCCGCGCAGCTCCAGGAGATGGGCGCGGGTCGCGGTGAGCCGGTGGTGGCGGGCCAGCCGGGGATCGCCCTCCAGCTCGGCGAGCAGCTCCAGGGCGGGCTCGGGCCCGTGGACCATCGCGACGGCGACCGCGCGGTTGAGCTCGGCCATCGGACCCGGGGCGATCTTCACCAGGAGGTCGTACAGGGCGAGGATCTGCGGCCAGTCGGTCTCCTCCGCGCTCCCGGCCTCGGTGTGGACGGCGGCGATGGCGGCCTGGAGCTGGTAGGGACCCAGCGCGGAGGGACCGGTCAGGGCGCGGGTCAGCAGCGCAGCCCCCTCGGCGAGGAGCGCGCCGTCCCACCGGGAGCGGTCCTGCTCCGGCAGGGGGACGAGCGCGCCGTCGGGGGCGGTGCGGGCCGCCCGCCGCGCCTCGGTGAGCAGCATCAGGGCCAGCAGGCCCGCCGCCTCGGGGTCATCCGGCAGGGAGCGGTGCAGCAGCCGGGCGAGCCGGATGGCCTCCGCCGACAGCTCGGGCGAGGTCAGGTGGTCGCCGCCCGAGGCGGTGTAGCCCTCGTTGAAGATCAGATACAGGACGTGCAGCACCTCGGCGAGGCGTCCGGGCAGCTCGGCGGCCTCCGGCTTGCGGAAGGGCAGTCCGGAGGAGCGGATGCGCTGCTTGGCGCGGCTGACGCGCTGGCCCATCGTGGCCTCGGGGACGAGGAAGGCGGCGGCGATCTGCGCGGTCGTCAGGCCGCCCACGGCCCGCAGGGTCAGCGCGATGCGGTTCGGCGTGGACAGCGCCGGATGGCAGCACAGGAACAGCAGCGCCAGGGAGTCGTCGCGATCGGTGTCGGGATCGGCGTCGGCGGGGCGTGCCAGCAACTCGGCCTGCGGTGTGGCCAGCGCCACGCGGTCCTCGCGGAGCCTGCGCGCCTGCTCGGCGCGCACCAGGTCCACCAGCCTGCGCGAGGCCACGGTCACCAGCCAGGCCCGCGGGTTGTCCGGCGTCCCCTCGGCGGGCCACCGCAGGGAGGCGGTCAGCAGCGCCTCCTGGACGGCGTCCTCGCACAGGTCGAACCGGCCGTGGCGGCGGACGAGCGCCGCGAGGACCTGCGGCGCCAGCTCGCGCAGCAGGCCCTCGGGGACGGCGCCCTCGCTCACGCGTTCGTCGGCGACTCGTGCAGGATCGGCCACAGCTCGACCGCGTCCTGGTCGGCGGAGGGGATGTCCGCCGCGATCTGCAGCGCCCGCTCCTCGCTCTCGCAGTCCAGCAGGTAGAAGCTGGCCATGTACTCCTTGGTCTCCAGGTAGGGGCCGTCGGTGACGGCGGGGGCGCCGCCCTCCCGGCGCACCAGCCGGGCGTTCACGGCGTCAGCCAGCCCGTACGCGCCCAGCAGCTCGCCGGTCTCCCGGTACCTGCGGTTGAA
>JAFACJ010001076.1 GCA_023425615.1 Actinomycetes bacterium | reverse complement strand
CTCCGAGCCGACGCAGCGCGCCTTGCCGCTGGCAGCCTTGAACTTGTAGTTGTCGGTCACCAGCGTGCCGACGTCGTCCAGGACCATCGCGAACCGCACGGCCTTGGTGCCGCTGGGCACCGCGGGGGTGCGGGCGACGGCGAGGCGGTACTTCTTGGAGGCGGGCAGGTAGGGCTGGGTGTGCCACTTCACCCACTTGCCGCTGGCGTTCTGCCGGAAGAGCATCACCGAGGCCCTCCCGGAGGTGCTCTTGTACGACAGTTCGATGTCGTACTGGCGGCCGGGCTGCACCTTCAGCGCGCACCCCGCCGTCTGCACCACCGCGCGGGAACCGCTGGTGTACTTCGTGACCTTCACCGACACGGCGCGCTTGCTGCCGCGGCCGTCGTTCACGACGTTGACCGTGCCGGTGTTGTTGCCGTAGGAGAAGCGGGTCCAGCAGGCGGGGAAGCCCCCCGAGAGCTTCTCAAAACCCGGGTTCTGCACTTTGCCTGTGGGCGCGGCCATCGCCGACGACGAGAGTCCGGGCAGGGCGGTGGCCCCCACCAGAGACGCGCAGAGGACGGCGGACGCCTTGGAACGGTGGAACTTCATACGTGGGACTCCCCATCCCGGAACCGGAAGGCGACGGCCTGCGTCTCATCTGTCAGACACGTCCCTGCCGACGCCGCCCTGCTCATAGGAAACAAAAACGCCATGCTGCTTGGATGGGCGCTCGTCCCGGGAAGTTCGGGAAGGAAAGGTAACTGTTAGATCTCAGCGCACGCTGTGAGATCTCAGCCCACGCGCACCCACCGCGCGTGCGACGGTACACCCTTCCCGGTGGTGACGAACAGCATGTACCAGCCCGGCGGCGCGATGGCGGGGCGTCTGTCCATCCACAGCCGATATCTCCCCCCGCCGAGCGCCTTCAGCGGAAGCCGCACCAGCCGCTGGTTGGGGTCGGAGGAGTGGGTCACCGCGCCGGGCCGCACCAGCGCCGCCCCCTTGATCCTCCCGGTCGCCTCGATCACCGGCTGGGACCCGTAGGCCCACTCCCGGGGCGCCGCCTCGATCCTGGGCCGGACGCCGCCGTTCTTGTACAGGTAGGGCGGGTGGTAGATCGAGATCCGGGTGTCGAAGAAGCTGTCGCCGTCCGCGTCCAGATGGGCGGGATTGCTGCCCACCGCCATGACCCGCCCGTCCGGGAGCAGCAGCGCGGTGCTGTGGTAGGTCCGCGAGACGGGGTCGGCGGCCACCTTCTTCCACTTCATCCTCGCCGGCCTCCTGCCCCTCGGGTCGAGGATCGAGGTCTCGTGGACGTGCTCGAGGCGCACCCGCTGGGAGCCTCCCGTCTCCAGGACCGTGCCGTCGGGCAGGATGACCGCCGACACGTAGGTCTTGCCCGCCCTGGCCGGCTGCGGGACGAGCCGCTTGCCCGAGCCCAGGTCGACCCGGCCGCGCGGCAGGGCGGGACCCGCCTGGTAGCGGGCCACGGCTCCCTTCTTCAGGTCGATGACGTCGGTCTGGCGGATCGCGTACTTCCCGGTCGCGGAGAAGTCCTTGCCGCCGATGACCATGACCCGCTGGTCCTGCGCCGGGGGCAGCAGCAGGCTCGCCGACATGTCGCGGGCCCTCGGCCTGCGCAGGCCGCCGTTGCCCGGCAGCGCGCTCCACGCCCCGGTGCCCGGGTCCAGGAAGCCGGGACCGCGCAGGGTGCCGTCCGCGTTCACCGGGTGGCCGAAGACGCTGCCGCCGCTGTAGAACAGCCGGCCGTCACCGGCGAGGATCAGCGACGGGTAGGTCGCCCAGTTGATCTTCGGCTGCGCCACCTCGTCACGGCTCAGCCAGCGGCCCAGCCGCCAGGAGAAGCGCTCGGCCACCGTGGAGACCAGGTTCCCGCCGTCCTCGGCGCGGGTGTCGGCGTACCCTCCGGCCGAGTACACGTCGCCGTTGCCCAGGATCGTCGCCGAGGGGTACCAGTGGCCGTCGTTCAGATCGTTGACACGGGTGTACCGGTTGGTCTCCGGGTCGAAGACGTAGGACTTCCTCGACCCCACCCAACCCGAGTTCTGGCGCCCGTCCTCCTCCTTGTCGGCGTACCGCGCGGTGCCGCTGACGACCAGGACCCTGCCGTCGGGAAGCTGCACGTGCCCGGCGCAGAACATGTCGTACGGCGTGGGGACGTCGGTGAGCCGGTTGGTCTCGGGATCGTAGACCTTGGTGACGAACTCCCCCCGTTCGAAGCGCTTGGTGCTGTTGCCGGAACCGGCGATGAGCAGGACCTTGCCGTTGTGCAGCAGCACGCTGTGGACGGCGCGCACCCCTTCGGCGCCGAAGTCGCGGACGACCCAGTACCCCTTGGTGCACTCCGGCCCGGTGCACCTCGGCTTCCCCGCGGCGGGACGGATCCGGTAGTCGTCGGTGACGAGATCGCCGCGGCCCGTCAGCGCCAGCGCGAAACGGATCGCCCTGGTGCCCGCGGGCACGGCCGGAGTGCGGCCCGCCGCGATCCGTCTCCCCCGTGACCCCGGCAGGTAGGGCAGGGTGCGCCAGGAGGTCCATCCGCCGTCCGGCCGCTGCCGGAACAGCATGAGCGCGACACGGCCCGAGGTGCTCCGGTAGGACACCTCCACGTCGTAGCGCCCGCCCGGACGTACCTTGATGGCGCATTCGGGCTTCTGGACGGCGGCGGTGACCCCGTAGGCGCCGCCCGTCGCGCGCACCGACACGGCGTGCCCCGTGGAGCCTCCCGCGTCGAGCGCCTCGACGGTGCCGCCGCCGGTGGAGAAACGGGTCCAGCAGTCGGGAAAGCCGCCCGAGAGCCGTTCGAGACCCGGATTCTGCAGTCGTGCCACGGGCGTGGAGAGAGCGGGTGCCGATACCCCCGGAAGAACCGTCGTTCCCATCAAGAGCGTGCTCAGGACGGCGGACGACCGGGAACGCCTGAATCTCATGACCCGTCCCCCAATACGGTCAGTCATCACAAGCGCCTCTGTTCTACTCATGATCATGAATATGACCGCCAAAACTCATGATCGGCCGAGGAACGGCGATGCACCACTTTTCGGAAAGAGAAAAGCGCGGTTCGTGCTCAATGCACTAACGGCGCAATTCACTGGGAAATGACTGTTTTAAGTTGTCCTACGGGTGGCGCCGGGCGCCGGGACCACCGTCAGCTGACGTGGATCCACTGGGCGGGTGAGGGGATGCCCGCGCTGTTGGTGATGTAGAGCATGTACCAGCCGGGGGGCGCCATGTTCGGGTTCTTGGTGACGCTCAGCTGGTACCGGCCTCCCCCGAGGGACTTCACCGGCAGGTCCACCGACCGCTGGTTGGGGTCCGAGGAGTGGGTCACCGCCACGGGCCGGACCAGGGAGGCCCTGGCGACCTTGGCGCTGGCCGAGATCACCGGCTTGGAGCCGTAGCTCCAGCCCAGCTTCTTGCCGCCCTTCTTCGGCACGGACGTGATCTTCGGCTGGGCGCCGCCGTTCTTGTACAGGTACGGCGGGTAGTAGATCGAGATCCGCGTGTCGTAGTAG
>JAFACJ010001042.1 GCA_023425615.1 Actinomycetes bacterium | reverse complement strand
CTCAACCGCGCCCTCGTCGCCGGCATCGACGCCGAAGCCGAGGAGATGGCCGTCCTCTCGGCCCGCCTCTTCGGCTCCGAGGCGGCCAGGGAGGCCATGCTCGCCTTCCTCGAGCGCAGGAGACCCGGCTGAGCGGCGTGGCCTTCAGGGGCGGACCGCGCGGAGGTAGCGGTCGCCGAGCGCCGACAGGTGCGCCACGAGGGCGGGCGGTCCGGTGACCTTGAAGTCGAGGCCGAGCATGCCGATGTAGACGGCGATGGTCTCCAGGCTGTCCGCGCCGGTGACCAGGACGCAGTGGTCCTCTCCGGTGGACTCGACCACCCCCACGGTGGGGTTGATGCGGGCGAGGACCTCCTCGGCGGGGGCGAGGACGGTGATGCGGGCGTGGACCTTCCAGCCGGTGGAGGCCACGTCGCGCAGGACGAAGGCCGTGTAGTCCAGGCCGGGCAGGGGGACGGGCGTGAAGCGGCGGCGGATCGGCGTCACCGGTGTGATCCAGTCGGCGCGGTAGGCCGACCAGGTGCCGTCCTGGGCGTCGCGTCCCACGAGGTACCAGCGGCGCCGCCAGCTGACCAGGCGGTAGGGCTCGATGAGCCTGCGCCCGTGCGGCGCGGACGTCGCGGAAGGCGGTTCTCCGGCCCGGGTCTCGGGTTCGGAGGCGTAGTCGAAGCGGAACCATTCCCGGTCGCGGATGGCGGTCGCGATCTGCGTCAGGACCGCGGCGTCCACCTCGGGGTCCGCGACGTTGTCGCCGTTGTTCTCCGGAGCCTTGGAAGTGCTCTCGTGGAGCGCGGTGACCTGGCGGCGCAGCCGGTGCGGGAGCACCTGCTCCAGTTTCGCCAGGGCGCGCGCGCTGCTCTCCCCGATGCCGCTGACCCCGGCGCCGGCCCGCAGCCCGATCGCGACGGCGACCGCCTCCTCGTCGTCGAGCAGCAGGGGAGGCAGCTTGGCGCCCGCGCCGAGCCGGTAGGACCCCGCCGCTCCGCGCGCGGCGTCCACGGGGTAGCCGAGGTCGCGGAGGCGGGCGACGTCGTTGCGGATCGTGCGGGTGCTGACGCCGAGGCGTTCGGCGAGTTCGGGCCCCGGCCAGTCGGGTCGCGACTGCAGGAGCGAGAGGAGGGCGAGCAGTCTCGCGGAGGTCTCCAGCATTTCTTCAGTATGGCGGTCAATGAGGAATCAAGTCTTCCTATATGGGTTCTACCGTGAGGGCATGACGACGACGCAGAACCCCGGTGTCCGCCCCTTCCGCATCGAGATCGCCCAGGCCGAGCTCGACGACCTCGCCATCCGGCTGGCCCGCACGCGGCTGCCCCGGCCCGCGGCCACCGACGACTGGAGCCTCGGCACGCCGAACGCCTACCTGCGGGAGACCGTCGCCTACTGGCGCGACGGTTTCGACTGGCGGAAGCAGGAGGAGAGGATGAACGCGTTCCCGCACTACCTGACCGACATCGACGGGCAGACGGTGCACTTCATCCACGTGCCGTCGGCCGAGCGGGACGCGACCCCGCTGCTGCTCGTCCACACCTACCCCGGCTCGTTCGTCGACTTCCTCGACATGATCGGCCCGCTCACCGACCCCGTCGCGCACGGGGGCAGGGCGGAGGACGCGTTCTCCGTGGTCGTCCCCTCGGTCCCCGGATTCGGGTTCAGCACCCCGCTCGAAGGGCCTGGCTGGACCATCGCCAGGACCGCCCGCGCCTTCGACGCGCTCATGCGCCGCCTCGGCTACGGCTCCTACGGCTCGCACGGCAGCGACATGGGCGCCATGGTCTGCCGCGAGCTCGGGCTGCTGAACCCTCCCGGATACCTCGGGATGCACGTGCTGCAGCTCTTCTCGTTCCCCTCCGGCGACCCCGCCGAGTTCGAGGGCTTCGGTCCCGAGGAGTACGCGGCCCTGGAGCACATGCGGTGGTTCCAGTCGGTCGGCGGCTACAACGCCATCAACGCCTCACGGCCGCAGACCGTCGCCGTCGGCATCGCCGACTCGCCCGTCGGGCAGCTGGCCTGGAGCGAGCTGCTCAACTCCTTCGGCAACGGCACGAGCCTGCTGACCCGGGACCAGATCCTCACCCAGGTCTCCCTCTACTGGTTCACCAACACCCAGGCCACGGCCGGCCGCTACTACTACGAGGAGGCCAACTCGGGCGCCGAACCCGCCGTCAACGCGGCGCCGACGGGAGTCGCCGTCTTCGCCGACGACTTCCAGACCATCCGCTCCCTGGCCGAACGCGACAACTCCGCCGTCGTCCACTGGAGCAGGTTCCCCACCGGCGGCCACTTCGCCGCCCAGGAGGTCCCGGACACCGTGACCGCCGACATCCGCGCCTTCTTCGCCGGTCTGCGCGCCGCCTGAGCCGACCCGCGACCCGGGCACCGGCGCCGCGGCCGGTGCCCCTCAGCGGGGGCGGGCGTGGCGCAGGAGGTGGAGGGTGTAGCCCTCGCCGGAGGGGTCCAGGGACTTGGTCGCCCGTTTGAAGAGGTATTCGGCGCGTTCGTAGGACAGACGGCGGCGGCCCGTCTGCGGGCACAGGTCGGCGGGTGACGGCGTGCGCGCGGGGGCGGGCCTGCGGTCGGACAGGAAGAGCGGTCCCCGGGTGCGGCCCTCCGCCAGAAGGGACAGC
>JAFACJ010000946.1 GCA_023425615.1 Actinomycetes bacterium | reverse complement strand
GTGCGGGCACGCCGAGGTCGACGCCGCCGCCCGCGCCGCCCGCGCCGCCTTCCGCGCCTGGTCCAGGAGCACCCCGGCCGAGCGCATGACGGCGCTGCTGCGGATCGCCGACGAACTGGAGGCCCGTGCCGAGGAGTTCGCCGACGCCGAATGCCGCGAGACCGGCAAACCCCGCCGCGTCGTGCTCACCGAGGAGATCCCGCAGAGCGCCGACGCGCTGCGCTTCTTCGCCGGCGCCGCCCGCATGCTGGAAGGCCGCGCGACCGGCGAGTACCTGGCGGGCCTGACCTCCTCGATCCGCCGCGAGCCGATCGGCGTCTGCGCGCAGATCACCCCGTGGAACTACCCGCTGATGATGGCGGTGTGGAAGATCGGCCCGGCCGTGGCCGCGGGCAACACCACCGTGGTCAAACCCGCCGAGACCACCCCGACGACCACCGTCCTGCTCGGCGAGGTCTGCGCGCGGCACCTGCCGCCCGGCGTCGTCAACGTGCTGCCCGGCGACCGCGAGACCGGCCGCGCGCTGGTGGAGCACCCCATCCCCGCGCTGGTGTCCATCACCGGCTCCACCCGCGCCGGCGTGGAGGTGGCGCGGGCCGCCGCGGGCTCCCTCAAGCTCACCCACCTGGAACTGGGCGGCAACGCCCCCGCCCTGGTCTTCCCCGACGCCGACCCGGCCGCGGCGGCCGAGGGGATCGCCGCGGGCGCCTACTACAACGCGGGCCAGGACTGCACGGCCGCCGCCCGCGTCCTGGTCCACGAGGACGTCCACGACGCCTTCGTCCGGGAACTGGCGGCCCGCGCCGAGGCCGCGCGCACCGGGCTGCCGCCGCACGAGGACGCCGACTTCGGGCCCCTCAACAGCGCCGCCCAGCTCACCCGCGTCCTGGGCCTGCTGGACCGGCTTCCCGACCACGCCAGGATCATCGCGGGCGGGAGGCCGGTGGGGGAGCGCGGCCACTACCTCGCCGCGACGGTGGTGGACGGCCTCCGCCAGGACGACGAGATCGTCCAGGAGGAGATCTTCGGCCCGGTCGTCACCGTGCAGACCTTCCGCACCGAGGAGGAGGCGCTCGCCCTGGCCAACGGCGTGCCCCAGGGCCTGGCCTCCTCGCTGTGGACCACCGACCAGGCCCGCGCCACCCGCCTGTCGGGGGCGCTGGACTTCGGCTGCGTGTGGATCAACACCCACGGCCCGCTGGCCCCGGAGATGCCGCACGGCGGCTTCAAGCACTCCGGCCACGGCAAGGACCTCTCCGGCTACGGCCTGGAGGACTACACCCGCGTCAAGCACGTCATGGCCGCCCACGGCGCCGCCTGACCCTCCGCACCAAGAAAGGCAGCACGGCCATGGCCCACTCCTCAGCGCCGGCGGGCCGACCGCCCGCCGGCACCGACACCGGTTACGAGCAGGAACTCCAGCGCGGTCTGAGCCTGTGGTCCACCTTCTCCGTCGGCTTCGCCACCATCTCCCCGGTCGTGGGGATCTACGCCGTGGTCTCCCTCGGCTACATCACCGCGGGCCCCGCCTGGGTGTGGCTGATCCCGCTCGTGCTGGTCCTCCAGCTCGCGGTGTCGACGGTCTACGCTGAACTCGCCTCGCAGTGGCCCATCGCGGGCGGCTGCTACCAGTGGGTGCGGCGCCTGGCGGGCGACAGGATGGGCTGGTTCACCGGATTCCTCTACCTCGCCTCGGCCATCGCCTCCCTGACCACGGTCGCCTACCTCGGCGGCCCGTGGCTGTGGTCGCTGTTCACCGGCGAGACGCCCTCGGCGGGGCAGCAGGTCCTGTGCGGGGTGGCGCTCCTCGTCCTCGCGCTGCTGCTCAACCAGCTCGGCGTCAACCCCCTCAAGTGGTTCCTCAACGCGGGCATCGCGGCCGAGGCCGTCGCCTCCATCGGCATCTCCCTCGCGCTGCTGCTGTTCTTCCGCAACCACGACTTCTCCCTGCTCTTCGAGGGGCCCGCGGGGGGCGGCGGCACCGCCGGCTTCCTGGCCGCCCTCGCCGTCGGAGGCTGGGCGTTCCTGGGCTTCGACGCCTGCTCCCAGGTGTCGGAGGAGACGCTCCAGCCGCGCCGCGACGTCCCCCGCGCGATCCTGCGCTCGCTCACCGCGGTCGGCCTGGTCGTGCTGCTGACCGCCATGTCCGTGACGCTGTCGTTCAAGGACACCGCCGCCGCGGAGTCCGGCGAGGTCGTCGACCCCGTCCACGCCTCCGTCGTCGAGGCGTTCGGCTCCTGGGCCGACCGGCCGTTCGTCGCCGTCGTCCTCGTCGCGTTCATCGCCTGCGCCGTCTCCATCCAGGCCTACATCAGCCGCGCGATCTTCGGCATGGCCAGGGACGGGATGCTGCCCGCCTCCGGACTGCTGCGCGGGGTCGGCGCCCGCAAGGTCCCGCACGCCGCGCTGTGGACGACGACCATCCTGGCCGGGCTCGGCCTGCTCCTCGGCCTGAACGGCGACGCCGCGGGCACCCTCATCGCCTTCGGCTCCGGCGGCTTCTACATCGTCTTCCTCATCGTCACCTGCACCGCCCTGCGCGCCCGCCTCACCGGCCGCTGGGACCCGGCGCGGGGGGCGCTGCGCCTGGGCCGCAAGGGCCTGGCCCTCAACGTCGTCGCCGTCGTCTGGCTGGTGTTCGAGGCCGTCAACGTGGCATGGCCGCGCGCCTCCCTGGCCGCGCCGGGAGCGCCCTGGATCGTGGTCTGGGCCGTGGTCACCGTCTTCTCCGCGCTCACGGTGATCGGCCTGGTCTACCTGTTCACCGCCAAGCCGCAGCTGCGGATCGCGGCCAGCGCCTCCTTCGCCGACCCCGCCGACCCCGTCCCGTCCCTCCGCACGACCGCCGAGGAGTACCGATGAGCACCGCATCCGCCGACGGGGCGCGCGCCACCCGCGCCGTCGTCTTCGACCCCGCCTCCGGGCGGACCGAGGTCCGCGAACTGCGCATCGCCGCGCCGCGCGGCGACCAGATCCTCATCCGCGTCGCCGCCACCGGCGTCTGCCACTCCGACCTGCACGTCGTCGACGGCGACTGGCCCGCGGGGGCGCCCCTGGTCCTGGGGCACGAGGGGGCGGGCGTCGTCGAGGCCGTCGGCCCCGACGCGCGCGACGTGAAGGTCGGCGACCACGTCATCCTGTCGTGGTTCGCGCCGTGCCGGCGCTGCGAGGCGTGCGCGGCGGGCAGGGCCTGGCTGTGCGCTGACACCAGGGCCGCCGACAACACGCTCCCCGACGGCACCACGCCGCTCAGCGAGCCCGACGGCACACCCGTCCTGCCCTTCCTGGGCGTGGGCACCTTCTCGCAGTACACGCTCGTGCCGGAGGCCGCCGCGATCCCCGTACCGCCTGACGTCCCGCTCGACGTCGCCTCGCTCATCGGCTGCGCGGTGGCGACGGGCGTCGGCGCCGCCGCCAACACCGCGCGGGTAAGGCCGGGCGAGTCCGGCGTGGTCATCGGCTGCGGCGGGGTCGGCCAGGCCATCGTGCTGGGCCTGCGCCTGGCGGGAGCCGACCCGATCGTCGCGGTCGACCTGTCGCCGCGGCGGCTTGACCTGGCCCGAGAACTGGGCGCCACGCACACGCTGCGCGGTGACGACCCCGGCCTCACCGCCGCCGTCCGGGAGATCACCGGCGGCGCGCACCATGTCTTCGAGGCGATCGGCAGGGTCCCCACGATCGAGTCCATGCCGGGCATGCTCCGCCCCGGAGGCCAGGCGGTCATCGTCGGCATGACCGCCCTCGGCGCGCGCGTCTCCCTCGACCCGTTCGACCTGGCCGACCGCGGCCTGTCGGTCCTGGGCTGCAACTACGGCTCCAGCGTCCCGTCCGTCGACTTCCCCCGCCTGGCCGCCCTGCACCGCTCCGGCCGCCTCCCGCTGTCCCGCCTCATCGGCGCCCGCGGCGGCCTGGACGACGTCCCCCGCGCCCTCGCCGACCTGCGCTCGGGCACCGGCCTGCGCACCGTCTTGAACCCCTGACGCCGGAGGCCACCGCCGCCGCGCGGTCAGAGCGGGAACCGCGCGGTCGCCCCGGGCCTGAGTTCGGTGGTGCGGCCGTGGCAGGAGACCTTGATCGGCTTCTGGCCTCCGGTTCCGGCGGTGACCTCCACGCGGTGCCCGTTGATCCGCAGCAGCAGGTGGTGCTCCCGGTAGCGCAGGTACAGGGTGAGCGTGCCGAGGGCCTCGGGCCAGTAGGGGTCGAGCAGCAGCCGCTCCTCCCTGGTCTCCAGTCCGGAGAAGCACCGCTGGAGCAGGTCCACGCTTCCGGCCATGGCCGCCAGGTGGATGCCCTCCGGGGTCGTCCCGCCCTGGATGTCGGTGACGTCCGAGTGCAGGGCGCGGACGAAGAACTCCATGGCCCGTTCTCGGTGCACCCGTGCCAGGACCCATGCGTGCACCACCGCGCTCAGCGTCGAGCCGTGTGAGGTCCTGGCGAGGTAGTAGTCGATGTTCCTGGAGATGGCGTCGCAGTCCAGCGCGTAGCCGAGGCGGTCGAAGAGGGCGCAGAGCTCGTCGGCGGACAGCAGGTAGAACAGCATCAGCACATCCGCCTGCTTGGAGGCCTTGTAGCGGTTGACGCTGTCGCCTTCGGCCTCCAGGATCCGGTCCAGGCGCTGGATGTCGCCGTACCGCCTCCGGTATCCCGCCCAGTCCAGTTCCGCGAGGTCCTCATAGCCTTCGAACTGGCTGATGACACCGTCATGGAACGGCACGAACATGGCACGGCTGATGTCCCGCCAGCGTTCCAGTTCCACGGGGGAGAGGCCGAGGGACTGGGTGAGCTCGTGGCACGCTTGCTCCGGGAGCAGGGAGAGGGCGTCCAGGGCGCGCCGTAGCACCCACACCGCCATCACGTTCGTGTAGGCGTTGTTGTCGATTCC
>JAFACJ010000718.1 GCA_023425615.1 Actinomycetes bacterium | reverse complement strand
GCCATGTCCAAGGGCAGTGTGAGATTTCCGAAAAAGAAAAGGCCGGAGGGCACGCCGGGATCCGGCGTGCCCTCCGGCACGGAGTTCAGGAAAGCGCCTTCTCGATCGACTCCACGTCCCGCGCCACATAGGCGCGTCCGTCGTCGGTGATGACGATCGGCCGCTGCAGAAGCGAGGGGTGCGCGGCGAGCGTCTCCACCCACCGCCTCCTGTCGCGTTCGGCGTCGCGCAGTCCGAGTTCCTTGGCGAGCGGCTCGTTCATCCGCGTGATGTCCCACGGCTCGAGCCCGAGCTTGCCGAGGACGTCCTCGATCTCCGCGGTGGTCGGCGCGTCCTGCAGATAACGCCGTTCCCTGACCTCCCGCCCGGCGTCGGCCAGCGCTTCCCTGGCCGCCCGGCTTTTAGAACATTTCGGATTGTGCCAGATCTCCATCTCTCGACTTTAGCCCCCTGTACTCTCCCGCCCGAGCGCGTCCTGCCGCGGTGGCGCGTCCCGTGGTTCGCCCTGTTCGTCGGCCACGGCGCGCTCACGACCGGCTGCGCGTCCGGCGGAGGGGCTCGCCACGAGGGGCTCTCCTCGCGACGGAGCGGGACATGGCTCTGCCGGTGAAATCTGCTCCCGGCAGGGGGCCGCGCGGGCCCGGGTCAGGCGATGTCGGCGGGGGCGCCGTCGGTGAGGCGGAGGAGTTCGTCGTAGGTGGTGGGGAAGACGGTGTGGGGGTGGCCGCCTGCGGCCCAGACGACGGGGTGCTTCTCCAGCCAGACGTCCACGAGGGTGCGCAGGGGCGCGGGGTGGCCCACGGGGGCGACGCCGCCGATGGGCTGG
The DNA here is from genome assembly GCA_023425615.1 of Actinomycetes bacterium. Lineage (GTDB taxonomy): Bacteria > Actinomycetota > Actinomycetes > Streptosporangiales > Streptosporangiaceae > Actinocorallia. Next base: position 2,045 of record JAFACJ010000718.1, on the reverse strand, counting down.
CCGGTGGCGGCGCGGACGAACTCGGGGGTGGCGCGCTTGACCTTGGCGGCGCCGACGAGCGCGGCGACCCGTTCGACGTCCACGCGGTGGGCGCCGCTGGTCATGACGAGCAGCGGGATGCCGTCGGCGTCGAAGACGAGGCTGTTGGCGATCGCGCCGACCTCGCAGCCGAGCAGGTCGGCGGCGGCCTGGGCGGTGGGGGCGGACTCGGCGAGTTCCACGATCCGGCCGGAAGCGCCCTTGGCGGCCAGGGCGGCGGCGACCCGTTCGGTGTTCGGATGCACGGACGACAGCCTATCGACGGAGAAGAGACCGGACCCTAACATCCCGCCATGAGTGATTTGCCCGATGTCGTGCTCTGGTCCATTCCCGTGTTCCTGCTCCTCCTGGCCGCCGAGGCGGTGTCCTACCGGCTGCGGCCCGACGAGGACGAACTGGGTTTCGCGGCCCGTGACACGGCGACGAGCCTGGCGATGGGCCTGGGCAGCCTCGGCTGGGACCTGCTGTGGAGCTTCCCCATCGCACTCGTCAACGGGCTGCTCTTCGGATGGCTCTACGACCTGACGCCCTGGACGGTCCCCGTGACATGGCAGTGGATCGTCGTCGCGGTCTTCGTCACCGACTTCTTCTACTACTGGTCGCACCGGGCGCATCACCGGATCCGGCTCCTCTGGGCCTCGCACGTCGTCCACCACTCCAGCCAGCGCTTCAACCTCTCGACGGCCTTGCGCCAGCCGTGGACGGGCTTCACCGGCTGGATCTTCTACGTGCCGATGGCCGTCGCCGGCTTCCACCCGGCCGTGATGGCGTTCTCGTACGGGGTGAACCTCGTCTACCAGTTCTGGATCCACACCGAGCGCATCGGCAGGCTGGCGCGGCCGGTCGAGTACGTGTTCAACACGCCGTCCCACCATCGCGTGCACCACGGTTCGCAAGGCTCGTACCTGGACCGGAACTACGGCGGCATCCTCATCCTGTGGGACAGGGTGTTCGGGACGTTCACGCCCGAGACCGAACGCGTCGTCTACGGGCTGACGAAGAACATCGGCACGTTCAACCCGCTGCGCGTGGCCTTCCACGAGTACGCGTCGATCGCGCGGAACGTCATGTCGGCGTCCTGTTGGCGAGAGCGTCTCAGGTACGCGCTGGCCGAGCCGGGTTGGCGTCCGGTCGCCCAGGGCGGTGAATGAGATGGCGCGCATCCTGTTCTTCGTCCTGGGGGCTCTGCACCTTCTGACGTTGGCCGTCGGGATTCCCATCGCGGAGTTCGCGACCAAGGCGTTGCTGATGCCCGTGCTGGCCTGGTGGCTGCACAGAGAAGGCGGGCCGCGGCTCATGGTGGCGGGGCTTCTGCTCTCCGCAGGGGGAGACATCGCGCTGGAATTCGACGGCCTCTTCATCCTGGGGATGGGGTTCTTCGCGGCGGCGCACGTCTGCTACGTCACCTTCTTCGCACGCTTCTGGAAGACGGATACGCGTCGGCAGTGGACGGTGGCCGGGGTCTACGGGGTCGTCTGGGTGGTGCTCGTCGTCTTTCTTTGGCCGGGACTCGGGACGTTGCAGATTCCCGTGACGGCGTACTCGCTGCTGCTGACGGCGACCGCCGTCACCTCCGTGTCGTCAGGGGCGCGGACGGGGGTCGGCGGTGCGTTCTTCCTGGTCTCGGACTCGCTCATCGCCTTCGGGTTGGCGGACGTGGAGATACCGATGCGCGGGGAGTTGGTGATGCTGACCTATATCGCGGCGCAGTATCTGCTCGCCTCCGGGTCCCTCTCGCGCGCGGATGAGCGGATTCCCGCGGGGGCGTGACGTGTTTTGTCAGACCCGTGTGTTCTCCTCGGAGTACCCGGTTGACCTGGGGTTCGAGTGGATCTCGAACACGTCGATCGAACGTATTGACGATCGGTTGACGGTCGGGTTTACTGGGGGCATGTCGAACCGATGTTCGACATGGTGTGGGACTCGCGGCCCGCACTGGAGCACGGTCGAACCGGAGGCAGCGCACCGCCGGTTCGTTCCGGCCCGGGCAGGGGGAGGGGAAGCCC
>JAFACJ010000660.1 GCA_023425615.1 Actinomycetes bacterium | reverse complement strand
GCGCCACGCCCTGCGCGTGGTTGCCGGCGCTGGCCGCCACGACGCCGCGTGCCCGTTCCTGCGGGCTCAGCCGGGAGATCCGGGTGTAGGCGCCCCGGATCTTGTAGGAGCCGGTGCGCTGCACGTTCTCGCACTTGAGGTAGACGGGGCCGCCCACCAGCTCCGACAGGTGCCGTGAGTGCAGCAGGGGCGTGCGGACGAGGACGCCGCCCAGCGCCTCCCGCGCGCGGCGGATCTCCTCGACGGTGACGGTCTGGCTCATCTCCCCATCCTCGCAGCAGCGCGGCGCTCCGGCCGTCGCGGCCCGTTCAGGAGAGGGCTTCGGCCAGTGCCGTGCTCAGCGACGCCCGGTCGTCGTCACCGTCCAGGGACCAGAACATCCCGCCGCGCAGCTTCTTCTTCTTGATGTAGGCGCCCTTCACTGCGACGAGCTTCGGGTCGTCGTACGTCCACCACGTCTGGCCGTCGTACTTCCAGACCGCGCCCGCCTCGTCGTCGCGGTGCACCTCTCCGGGACGGGTCGCCAGGACCTTGTAGTCCTCCAGGCCCTCCTCGTACTCGCCCTTGGCGGGGCCCGTCCCCTTCTGCCAGAGCCCGCGGCCCTGGGACGGGACGCCCTTCCAGCCGCGCCCGTACATGGGGATGCCGAGGACCAGCTTCGAGGCGGGCCAGCCCGCCCCGAGGTAGGCGTCGACCGCGGCGGACACGCTGAACCGGCCGGGCGTGCCGGGGTCGTCCGCGACGTCGTGGAGGTTGCTCTGGTGGTTGGTGCGCTCCTCCCACTGGCCGTGCAGGTCGTAGCCCTGGAGGCTCGCGTAGTCCAGGTACCGGTGGATCTCGTCGACCTCGATGCCGGTCTTGATGTCGCCGGGGGCGGCGGGCAGGAACATGGTCAGCCCGTACCGTCTGCCGTCGGCCTCGCCCTGGGCGTCGAGCTGGGCGCGGAACTCGGCGAGCAGGAGGGTGAGGTTGCGCTTGTCCTGCGGCCGGTGGACGTTGTCGTTGTAGCCGGGCGAGCCCGGCCACTCCCAGTCGATGTCGATGCCGTCGAACAGGCCGCGGGCGGCGCCGGGGCCGCCCGCCGTGCCGGACTTCGGCAGGTCGCCGCGGATGAACAGGTCGAGGCAGGACCGTACGGCCGCCGTGCGCGAGGCGGGGGTGAGCGCCGCGTTGGAGAAGTACTTCGATCCGGTCCAGCCGCCGATCGCCAGGTTGATCTTCAGCTCGGGGTGCTGCTGCCTGAGCCGCTTGAGCTGCCCGAAGTGCCCGCGCAGGGCGGTGTCGGCGGTGTCGGCGACCCCGTCCACGCTGGCGTCCGCGGAGTAGGAGCGGGCGTAGTCGTCCTTGGCGTTCACCGTGCACCTGCCCTTGGCGTCCAGTTCGGCGAAGGCGTACTGGATCGTGGTGAGGTTGCCGACGGCGCCGCTGGACACCAGGTTCTTCACATGGAAGCCGCGCTCGTAGGACGCCCAGTTCGGGAAGTAGCCGACCTTCTCATAGGCGCGGGACTCGGCGGTCCGCCGCCGGTCGGGTGCCGCCTCGGAGCCGTCGGAGTCGCGCAGCGCGGCGAGCGCGAAGGGGAGCGCCACGACCAGGACCCCGGTCAGGATCGCGGCCGCGGTCCAGTAGAAGGTTCGGCTCACTGCAGGGTTCTCCCGGGCTGCTCGGCTCGGTCGGCGCTGGTCACAGGGGACGTTACCCTGCCGGTACCTTCGCTGGGGACGCCGCGGTGCCCGGCGATATCTCCGGCTCTTCCCTGGAGCCGGTCCGCAGCCACTAGGCTGCTGCCCCATGCGCGTGGTTCTGAGGTCATTCGTCGTCCTTCTGGCGACTTTGGTGGCGGCGCTGGGGCTGACGTCCCCCGCCGGGGCGGCGACGGTGCAGACCAAGACGATCGCCTTCGGGAAACTGAAGCCGCAGCGCATGGACATGTACATCAAGCCCGGCAAGAAGCAGCGTCCCGCCCTCCTGCTCATCCACGGCGGCTACTGGTGGGGCGGCGACAAGTCCAACTGGAAGCCCTACGCCAAGGACCTCGCCTCACGCGGCTACGCGGTCTTCTCCACCAACTACCGGCTCAGCACCCAGGCGACCTGGCCCGCGCAGCGCGACGACACCGAGGCCGCCGTCCAGTACCTGCGCAAGAACGCCAAGAAGCTGGGCGTCAACCCCAAGCGGATCATCGTGGTGGGCAGTTCGGCAGGCGGCCACCTGGCGTCCATGCTGGGCGTCTACGGGACGGCCGGCACCCGGGTGCGGGCCGTGGTGTCGCTGTCGCCGGTGAACTCTCCGCTGGACGGCTACGAGGCGGGCAGCCGGGACGGCGCCGACGCCAACACCCGCCGGCTGCGGCAGGCCGTGGTCAAGCTGCTGGGCTGCACCCCGGTCTTCCAGGACCCCGACTGCTGGCCCCTGCTCACCGACGCCACACCCGACGAGCACGCCTCGGCGGGCGACGCGCCCACCCTGATCGTCCACTCGGCCAAGGAGTTCGTGAAGACCGAGCAGAGCATGGCCCTGCGCAGCGACCTGCGGGCCGCCGGGGTCCCGGTGACCCTGAAGGAGGTCGCCGGGACCGGTCACGGCATCGAGATCCTGCGGAACAAGAAGAACTACGCGCAGATCGTCAAATGGATCGCCAAGTGGGCGAAGTGACGTCAGTGCCAGACCATCAGCACCAGGATCACCAGCCAGAGGATCGCCACGATCCCTGACAGCGCGGCGAGCCTGCTCTGCTCGGCCCTGGTGTCCGGCGCCGCGGCGCCGCCGTGGCCCGGCTCCTTCCCCGGCGCGCCCGAGGACGCCGTGCCCGAGAGCTTGGCGATCACCTTGCCCTGGTCGCGCTCGATCACCAGCAGCAGGACGAAGGCGACGATGAACAGGGTCATCGACGCCGAGAGCCAGACCTTGTGGAACTGGCCGCGGCCCAGGAACAGGCCGAACAGGAAGATCCCCAGCGAGCCCAGTCCGTAGATCCGGGTCGTCAGGCGCAGGTAGCGCAGGACGGGGACGTTGCCCGCCCTGATGTAGCGGGGCGTCGACATGGTCGCGGCGGTCAGCGGCCCCAGGGTGAAGATGGCGAAGCCGATGTGCAGGATGAGCAGGATGCGATCAGCTGTGGACATGCCAAGACTCTAACCCCGCGCTCGCAGATAGTCGCTGACCACGTACTCTCCGAGACGATCGGAATCGGGGGCGAAGACCCTGCCTCCGTTGCGCCTGGCCAGTTCCTCCACGAAGGCGACGAGCCTGCGGTCCTCGGCGAGCATGAAGACGTTGAGCGTCGCCCCGCGCCGAGTCATCTTGTCGACCTCGGCGAAGGTGAGCACCAGCGTCTCGGGCGCCGGGGGGTAGCCGAACAGCGGCCTGCCGTCGGGCTGGAGGTGGGCGGTCGGCTCGCCGTCGGTCACCACCAGCACGATCGGCTCGAAGCCCGGGTGGGCGTCGAGGTGCCGTCCGGCCAGCATCAGCGCGTGGTGCAGGTTGGTGCCCTGCACCCAGTCCGACTCCAGGACCGTCATCTGCTCGGGGCGCAGCACCCGCGCCGCGTGGGAGAACCCGATGATCTGGATGGCGTCCTGCGGGTACTGGGTGCTGACCAGCGAGTGCAGGGCCAGCGCCGTCTGCTTGGCCGCCCCCCACGAGCCGCGCATGACCATCGAGTACGACAGGTCGACCAGCAGGCACACCGCGGCGGCGGTGCGCCGCTCGGTCTCCTTGACCTCGAAGTCCTCCGGCAGGAGCCGGATGTCGGACGGGTCGCGCAGTATCGCGTTGGAGACGGTCCGCACCACGTCCAGGGGCTGCTCATCGCCGAACCGCCACTGGCGCGACGTGCCGGTGAGCTCCCCCGACTGGCCCGCGTCCCGCTGGTCGTGCTGCCCGTTCCTGCCGCCCTTCAGCCGCTCGAAGACCTTGCGCAGCGCGGTCTGCCCCAGTCTCCGTACCGCCTTGGGGGTGAGCTCCAGCCTGCCGCCCTCCCGGTCGAGGTAGCCCTGGCGCTCCAGTTCGGCCTCGATCCTGCGCAGTTCGGCGAGATCGTCGACGGCACGCCTGCCCAGGGCGCGGCGCACCGCCTCCTCGTCCACGTCGGCAAGGCTCGCCCCCGGGTAGTCCTGGCGCAGCGCCGACTCCAGGTCGGCCAGGTCGGCGAGATCGGCGAGGGCGCTGGTGGCGTCGCCGAGGCCCAGCGGGTCCTGCCCGTCCATGCTCTGGCGGCCCGCCCAGTCCAGGTCGGGGCGGCGCCGGCGCAGCGACTCGCCGAGCCGTGACATCTCCAGCTCCAGGCCCGCGTCCTGGAGCGAGGCTGCCATCAGCTCGGCCAGCTCGGCGCGCTGCTCGGGTGACAGCGAGTTCATCAGCCGGTTCAGCGCGGCCGAGCGGCGGGCCAGGGAGTCCACCAGTTCCTCCAGCGTCCGCGGCTGGTCGGGGAAGAGGTCCCCGTACTCGGCCATGAACGCCTCGAAGTCCTCCTGGCGGTGCTCGCCCCGGGCGTCCGCCTCCAGCATCGCGTTGAGCGCGGCCATCATGTGCTTGACCCGCTCCATCTGGGCCGGGTCGCCGCCCTGCAGCGCCTGCTTGAGGCCCTGGAACTGGGTGTCGAGGACCTCATCGCGCAGCATGTTCCGCAGCTGCTCGAACGTCCGGCGCGCGGCCTCCGAGCGCCACTGGTAGTCGCGCAGGGCGCGGATCGCGCCCGCGGTGTCGTCGGGGAGATGGTCGAGTTCGGCCTCGCGCAGCCGCGCCTCGTCCGACGGGTCGGGGAACAGCTCGGCGCGCTCCTGGCCGATCGCGGTGTCCAGCAGGGCGCGCGCCTGCTCCAGCACGCCGTCCATCCGGCCGCGCTCCCGCAGCTCGCGGCGGCGTTCGCGGACCTGCCGCAGCAGGTCATCGAGGCCCTGCCTGCCGTTCTCGCCGCCCAGACCGCGGCGCAGCAGGTCGCGCAGTGCCTCCCCGACCCTGCTCCCGTTCAGCACGTCCTCGCCCATGGCGTCGAGCGCCGCACGGACGTCGTACGGCGGCGCCAGCGGGTCTGGGCCCTCCCGATAGGGTCCGTACCGGTATTTCATGGTCCTCCTCAGGTGCGGTAGGTCGCACCCTCGCCCGAGACGTCCTTGGACAGACGCCGGGTGAGGTACAGGCCCTCCAGCGCGAACTCCAGCGCCGCCGCCGCCTGCCCCGGTGAGTCACCGGGCAGCCCCAGCAGCTCCATCAGCTTGGCCAGGCCGCGGACGGGGCCGAGGCGGCGCAGCAGCTCGGCCGAGGGCACCAGCTCGCCGGTGTCGACGGTCTCGCCCGCGTCGAACCGCTCCAGCAGCCCCGACAGATCGGCGCCGCCCAGGTGCCGCCGGAAGGTCTCGGCGACGGCACGGCGCAGCAGGTGCTCCAGCACCTCCTGCTCGCGGCCCTCCTCGCTGACCTCGAACTCGACCTTGCCCATGAGGCTGGGCACCACCGCGGGCAGGTCGCAGACCCGGGCCACGGGCTGCTCCTCCCCGGCCAGCGCGGCGCGGCGCAGCGCCCCGGCGGCGACCGTCTCGGCGCCGGCGACGGAGAACCGCGCCGAGACCCCCGAGCGGGCGTCGATGGCCTTGGACTCGCGGACCAGCCGGGTGAAGCGGGCGATCACCTCCAGCAGGTGCCGCGGCACCTCGGCCACCAGCTCGGCCTCCTGGACGATGAGGTCGAGCTCGGTCGCCAGCTCCAGCGGGTAGTGGGTGCGGATCTCGGCGCCGAAGCGGTCCTTCAGCGGGGTGATGATCCGGCCACGGTTGGTGTAGTCCTCGGGGTTGGCCGAGGCGATGAGCAGCAGGTCGAGCGGCAGCCGCAGCGAGTAGCCGCGGATCTGCACGTCCCGCTCCTCCAGCACGTTCAGCAGCGCCACCTGGATCCGCTCGGCGAGGTCGGGCAGCTCGTTGACGGCGAAGATGCCGCGGTTGGTGCGGGGGACCAGGCCGTAGTGCACGGTCTCGGGGTCGCCCAGGGTGCGGCCCTCGGCCACCTTGATCGGGTCGACGTCGCCGATGAGGTCGCCGACGGAGGTGTCGGGGGTGGCGAGTTTCTCGCCGTACCGCTCCTCCCGGTGCCGCCAGACGACGGGCAGCTCCGTACCCGCCTCTACGGCCAGTCTCTTACACCTGATACAGACGGGCTCAAAAGGATGGTCGTTGATCTCACATCCCTTGATCACCGGCGTCCACTCGTCGAGCAGCCCGACCAGGGTCCTGATCAACCGGGTCTTTCCCTGTCCCCGCTCTCCCAGCAGCACCAGATCATGGCCGGCGAGCAGGGCTCGCTCCACATGGGGCAGCACCGTCTCATCGAAGCCGACAATGCCGGGAAATCGCGTTTCACCGGCTTTCAAACGTGACAAGAGGTTATCTCGCAGCTCGGTTTTCACCGGCCTGTGGACATGGCCGGAGTCGAGCAGCGCGGCGAGCGTGGTCTCACGCGGTTCGGAAGGCACCTAACCGAGGTTACGTCCCACATGTCTCGACCGCACTGTTTACATGGGGGTGGTTTCGGATCTGGGTCAAGACCGGTTGAATCAAAATATGACTCGTTTCGGGGACGGACTGGCGATGGGGCCGGACCTGGTCCGCGCGGCCGAGGAGGCCGTGCGGCAGGCGACACGGGCCCTCGACGGGCGGGCCGATCTTCTGTGCGTGTTCGTCAACGGCACCGACGCACAGGAGGTCGAGCGTGCCGCGCGGCACGCGATGGCCTTCAGCGACGCGCGCACGGTGCTGGGCTGCAGCGCCGACGGGGTGATCGCGGCGGGCCGGGGGGTCGAGGAGCCCTCGGCGGTCAGCGCCTGGGCCGCCATCCTCCCCGGCGCCCGCCTCGAGCCCTTCCGGCTGGAGACCCTCCAGGCCGAGGACCGCCTGGTGGTCGTCGGCATGCCAGAGAACACGCCGGAGGACGTGGTCGGGGTGCTGCTGGCCGACCCCTACTCCTTCCCCGTCGACGCCTTCGTCGAGCGCTCCGAGGAGGTCCTGCCGGGGCTCCCGCTGGTCGGCGGCCTGGCGGGCGGCGGCCAGGGCGAGACCCGGCTCTTCGTCGACGACCAGATCGTCGAGTCGGGCGCGGTCGGCCTGATCATCGGCGGGCCCGTCAACGCCATCACCCTGCTCAGCCAGGGCGCCCGGCCCATCGGCCCGCCCATGACGGTGACCAGCGCCGAGCAGAACGTCCTGCTGGAACTGGCCGGGGTACCCGCCCTGGACAAGCTGGAGGAGATCATCGCGGACCTGTCGGTGCCCGAACGCGAACTGGCCACCCAGGGCCTGCTCATCGGCATCGCCATGGACGAGTACGCCGAGGAGCACGAGCAGGGCGACTTCCTGGTCCGCGGCGTGGTGGGCGTCGACGCCGACACCGGCGCCCTGGCCGTGGGGGACATGGTGGAGACCGGGCAGACGGTCAGGTTCCAGGTGCGTGACGCCGGGGCCGCCGACAGCAACCTCACCAAGGTGGTGCGGGCCTTTGACGTGGGCCGGTCGAAGGCGCCCTGCTGTTCTCCTGCAACGGCAGGGGCCGCGCCATGTTCGGCGGCTCCGACCACGATGTGCAGGCCCTCGACCGGTTCGGCTCCGTCGGCGGCTTCTTCGCCGACGGCGAGATCGGACCCGTCGGAGGGCGCAACCACATCCACGGCTTCACCGCCTCCATCCTCGCCTTCGCAGGACCCGACAACAGGAAGGACAGCGCCGTATGAGAGAAGAGCGCGTTCTAGCCGTAGACATCGGTGGCACCAAGATGGCCGTGGGCATCATCGACCCAGGCGGGCGGGTCGAGTCCTATGAACGGGCCGAGACCCCCAAAGTGGACTCCGAGGGTCTGTGGCGGACCCTGGAGGCGCTGCTCGACAAGCTGCACACCGACGGCGAGCTGATCGGCGTCGGTGTCGGCTGCGGGGGGCCCATGCAGTGGCCCTCCGGCGAGGTCTCCCCCCTCAACATCCCGGGCTGGCGCGGCTTCCCCCTGCGCGCCAGGCTGGCCGAGCGCTACCCGGGCCTGCCGGTGCGGGTGCACAACGACGCGGTGGCGGTAGCCGTCGGCGAGCACTGGCGCGGCGCCGGCAAGGGCGCCCGCAACGTCCTTGGCATGGTCGTGTCGACCGGGGTCGGCGGCGGACTCATCCTGGGCGACCGGCTCATCGACGGCGCCTCCGGCAACGCCGGCCACCTCGGCCATGTGGTGGTCGACCCCGGCGGGCTGCCCTGCACCTGCGGCGGGCGCGGCTGCCTGGAGGCCATCGCCCGCGGCCCCGCCCTGGCCGCCTGGGCGC
>JAFACJ010000446.1 GCA_023425615.1 Actinomycetes bacterium | reverse complement strand
GCGCACCGGCGAGGACGCCTCGCCCTACCAGGTGGTCGCCGAGCAGCCGGTCTACCGGCTGCGCCGCTACTTCCCCGACACCTTCGGCGAGCGGCCCGCCGTCCTGCTGGTGCCGCCCCTGATGCTCACCGCGGAGATCTACGACATCGCCCCGTCCGCCAGCGCGGTCGCCGTCCTGCACGACCTCGGCCTCGACCCGTGGGTCGTGGACTTCGGCCACCCCGAACGGGAGCCGGGCGGGCTGCGGCGCGGCATCGCCGACCATGTGCTGGCCGTCAGCGACGCCATCGACAGGATCGAGCAGATCACCGGCCGCGGCGTGCATCTGGGCGGCTACTCCCAGGGCGGGATGTTCGCCTACCAGACCGCCGCCTACCGGCGCGGCGAGGGCGTCGAGTCGCTGATCACCTTCGGCAGCCCCGCCGACCTGGACGCCGCCAACCCCTTCGGCGTGCCCGCCTGGGTGCCGCGCCGTCCCGTCGTCGACCTGCTGGGGGAGTTCCCCGGGCTGCCCGGCCTCTCGATACCCGGCTGGGTGACCCGCTCGGCCTTCCAGGTGCTCAGCCCCGCCAAGTCCGTCGGCAACCGGCTGGAGTTCCTGCTGCAACTGCACGACCGCGAGGTGCTCGCCCCGCGCGAGCGGCAGCGGCGCTTCATGCAGAGCGAGGGCTGGGTGGCCTGGCCGGGACCGGCGCTCGCCGACTTCCTGCGGCAGTTCGTGGCGCACAACCGGATGCTGCGCGGCGGGTTCGTCATCGGCGGACGGCTGGTGACCCTCGCCGACATCGCCTGCCCGGTGCTGGCGTTCGTCGGCGAGGTCGACGAGATCGCCCCGCCGCCGATGGTGCGGGGCATCGTGCGGGCGGCGCCGCGGGCGGAGGTCTACGAGGCGTGCCAGCGCACCGGCCATTTCGGGCTGGTCGCCGGAGCGCACGCGGCGGCCTCCACCTGGCCCATCGTCGCCGGCTGGGTGCACTGGCGGGAGGGACAGGGCATGGTCCCGCCCGAGATAGGCCCCGTCAAGGAGGACGAGCAGCGCAGCGGCCGGATCGCCTACGGGCTGGAACTGGCGGCCCAGGTGGGTCTCGGCACGGTGCGCTCGGCCCTGGACACCGCCACCGCGGCGGTGAAGAACGCGGTCGGCCTCGGCGGCGCCGCCGCCGCGCTGCTGCCGCGGCTGGCCCGGCTGGAGCGCATCGACACCCAGACCCGCGTGTCGCTGGCGCTGCTGCTCGACGAGCACGCCGAACGCTCGCCCTCCGACATCTTCTTCCTGTTCGAGGACAGGGCGCACACGTACGCCGCCGCCAAGAACCGCATCGACAGCGTGGTGCGCGGCCTCATCTCCATCGGGGTGCGCCAGGGCGAGCACATCGGGGTGCTCATGGGCACCAGGCCCAGCGCGCTGGCGCTGGTGGCGGCGCTGAACCGGCTCGGCGCCGTGGCGGTCCTGCTGCGCCCGGACGGCGACCTGGCGCGCGAACTGGAACTGGGCCAGGTCACCCGTGTCGTCTCCGACCCCGAGCACGCCAGGTTCGTGGAGGGCCTGGAGGTCCATCTGCTGGGCGGTGGCGAACGCGACGCCGCGGGCGACGCCGCCCTCGACGCCGCGGACATGGAGCGGATCGACCCGGGCGAGGTCGACCTGCCCGGCTGGTACGAGCCCAACCCCGGCCGCGCCGGCGACCTGGCGTTCGTCATGTTCACCGGGACGGGCGAGGACACCAGGGTCAGCCGGATCACCAACCGGCGCTGGGCGCTGTCGGCGTTCGGCACCGCCTCCTCGGCGGCGCTGTCGTCAGCCGACACCGTCTACAGCCTGACCCCGCTGTCGCACCCGTCCGCGCTGCTGATGAGCATCGGCGGCGCGATCGCCGGCGGCGCCCGGCTGGCCCTCGCCACCTCCTACGACCCGGCGACGTTCTGGGAGGAGGCGCGCAGGTACGGCGTCACCGTCGCCTCCTACACCTGGACGCTGCTGCACGGGCTGGTCGAGGCACCGCCGCACCCGGGCGAACGGCACCACTCGGTGCGGCTGTTCATCGGCTCGGGCATGCCGCGCGGGCTGTGGCGGCGGCTGGAGGCGCGGTTCGCGCCCGCCCGCGTCCTGGAGTTCTACGCCTCACGCTCCGGCGAGGCGGTCCTGGTGAACCTGACCGGCAAGAAGCCCGGTTCGCTCGGACGTCCGCTGCCCGGCAGCGCCGAGGTGCGGATCGTCCGCTACGACCTGGACCGCGGGATGCTCGTCCCCGGGCCCGACGGGTTCGCCATCCGCTGCGGGCCCGGCGAGGCGGGACTGCTGCTGGCCCGGGGCTCGGGCGCGCCCGACCCGCTGCGCGGCGTCTTCGAGCCAGGCGACTCCTGGGTGGCCACCGGCGACCTGTTCCTGCGGGACGAGGACGGCGACCACTGGATGACGGGCCGGACGTCCGAACTCGTCACCACCCCGAACGGGGCGGTGCCGACCGCGCGCATCCGCGACCGCATCGGCGATGTCCCGGGCGTCGACCTGGCCGTCGCCTACGGCATCCCGGCGGGCCGGTTCGAGCTGGTGGCGGCGGCAGTCACCCTGCTGGCGCCGGTCTCGCCCGAGGACTTCACCGCCGCCTTCCCCGACGAGGGCCCCGACCTCATCCGCATCGTCGAGGAGATCGAGACCGGCGACCACGCGCGCCTGCTCACCGGGGCGCTGCGCGCCGAGGGCGTGCCCGAGACGGGCACCGCCTTCTTCCGCGACTCCGGCGGACGCTACCGCCCGCTCACCGACGCCGCCAGGCAGCGGCTGCGCGCCCTGTGACAGCGCCGCCTACCGGGTGGCCACCACCAGGGTGTCGATCGCGGTGCGGTCGCCGACCGGGCGGGTGACGCGTTCGGCACGCTCGATCCGCAGCCCGTCCAGCGCCTCGGCGACCTCCTGCGGGGTGTGCAGGATGCCGGGGTCCTGGGGGCCGCCGACGCCACGCGTCAGGTTCTCGCGGTCGTGGCCCACGAAGAAGAGCGTGCCGCCGGGCGCCAGCGCCAGGGCCGCCCGGTGGAGAAGTGGCCGCATCTGGTCGGGCGGCAGGTGCAGATAGGAGATGAGCACCAGGTCCTCCTCGGCGACGGGGAAGGCGTAGGACGTCAGATCGGCGACCTCCCACTCGACGGCCTTGTCACGGTCGAGCTCCCCGGCCCGGTCGATGGCCACGGAGGAGAAGTCGACGGCCCTGACCCGCCAGCCCCGCGCGGCCAGCCACAGCGCGTTGCGGCCCTCGCCGCAGGCCAGGTCCAGGGCGCGCCCCGGCGGCAGCCCGGCCAGCCCCTCGGCCACGAAACGGTTCGGCTCCAGCGACCACAGCAGGTCCTTGCCGGCGTACCGGCGGTCCCAGTCCTCGGCTTCCATACCCCCGATCGTAGGCCGGGCCGGGAGAGCGCGGAGACCGGTCCGTAACCTGGGGGAATGGAGTGGAACGGAAGGGAGATCACGGCCGGGGAGACCTTCACCGACCGGGTCTTCACCGCGGACGACATGACCGTGGTGACCAACAAGGGCGCCTCCTTCACCGGCTGCGCGTTCCAGGACGTGCGGTTCAA
>JAFACJ010000390.1 GCA_023425615.1 Actinomycetes bacterium | reverse complement strand
TCGCAGGGCGAGCCGGTGTTCCATGACTCCTATTTCGTGAAATGAGCACCGGCAAGGCAGCCACATCCCACGGCGGGCGCGGGCCGTGGGCACGGTGGACGGCGCGGGCGGCGGCCAAACTGGCGGGGGCGGCAGGCGTCCTGCTGCTGGCTGCCACGGTCACCTTCTTCGTCCAGGCGCTGATGCCAGGCGACCGGGCGACGATGCTGCTGAACCTCAGCAGCGGGCAGTCCGTCGAACGCTCCGAGGCCGAACTGGCGCCCGGCCGCGCCCGGTACGGCTTCGACGACCCCCTCCTCGTCCAGTTCGCCCACTACCTGCGCGATCTGGTCACCGGCGACCTCGGCACCTCCTACCAGCTCCACAAGCCGGTGACCGGGGTGATCGCCGACCAGATCGGCCCGACCCTCCTGCTGACCTCCGGCGCGCTGGTGCTCGCCTGGCTGATCCTGCTGGCGCTCACCGTGCTGACGGTCCGCCGCGGACGCGTCCTGTCCGCGCTCGGCTCCGGGCTCGAGGCGCTGGCCGCGAGCCTGCCCCACTACTGGCTGGGCGTCATCCTGCTCGTGGTCTTCGCGGTGGAGCTGCGCTGGTTCCCCGTCATCGGAGGCTCCGGGCCCGCGGCCCTGGTGCTGCCGATCCTCACCCTCGCCGTCCCCCTCGCCGGCTTCCTCGGCCAGGTCACCCGCGACGAGTTCGCCAGGACCCTGGACCAGCCGTTCATCACCGCCGCCCGCACCCGCGGCATGGGCGACACCGGGGTGCGGTTGCGCCACGCGCTGCGGCACTCGGTCCTGCCCGCCGTCACCCTGTCGGGCTGGGCGCTGGGCGCGCTGTTCTCCGGCGCGGTCATCGTGGAGACCGTCTTCTCCCGGCCCGGCCTCGGCCAGGTGCTGGTCAGCGCGGTCAACGCCAAGGACATCCCGGTGGTGGCCGGCGTGGTGATGGTGGTCGCGCTGGTCTACGTCATCGCCAACCTCGCCGTCGACCTCGTCTACCGGCTCATCGACCCGAGGATGCGTGAGGCATGAGCACCCTGACCCCCGTCGCCGGGGCGGCGCCCGCCCTCACCCGCCTGCGGGCCGGCCTCCGGACGCTCGACCCGGGCACCGTCCTGTGCGCCGCCGTCGTCGCCTTCTTCGCCGTCGCCGCGCTGCGGCCCGGCCTCCTGGCGCCCGGTGACCCGCTGAAGATCGACCTCACCGGAACGCTACGGGCCCCGTCCTGGGAGCACCCCCTGGGCACCGACCAGTCGGGGCGCGACCTGTACACCCGCATCATCCACGGCGCACGCCAGTCCCTGCTGATCGGGCTCGGCGCCACCGCGCTGGCCATGGCGGCGGCCGTCGTCCTCGGCTTCCTGGCCGGGCTCGGCGGCAGGCTCGCCGACCAGGTCATCGGCCGGCTCCTTGAGGTGGCGTTCGCCTTCCCGGTGCTGCTGCTGTCCCTGCTGCTGGTGACGGTCTGGGGCCCCTCGCCCGCCACCCTGGTCCTGGCCGTCGGCATCGGCTCGGCGCCCGGATACGCACGCATGGTCCGCGGGCAGGTCCTGGCGATCGGCCAGGAGGGGTACGTCGAGGCGGCGCACGCCCTCGGGCACGGTACCTGGCGGGTGATCCGGCAGCACGTCTTCCCCAACGCGATGCGCCCCCTGCTCGCGGTGTTCACCCTCGGCGTCGGCCAGTCCATCGTGTGGGCCTCGGGCCTCGCCTTCCTCGGCATGGGCGTGGCACCGCCGTCGCCGGAATGGGGCGCGCTCCTGGACGCGGGACGGATGTACATCACCACCGCCTGGTGGGTGGAGCTCATGCCAGGACTCGCCATCGTCGGCGTGGCGCTGGCCGTCACCTCGCTCGGCCGGACGATCCAGAGACGACTGGAAGGAGCACGACCGTGAGTGCCGAAACCACCGCCACCGCACCCCTGCTCCGGGTGGAGGGCCTGCGGGTGGGCTTCGCCCGCGGCAAGGAGGTCAGGCAGGTCGTCAAGGGCGTGTCGTTCACCCTCGACCGCGGCAGATGCCTGGCGATCGTCGGGGAGTCGGGCTCGGGCAAGAGCGTGACGGCCCGGACCCTGGTCGGGCTGGCCGGGACGTCGTCCCGGGTCGCGGCCGACCGGCTGGAACTGGACGGACGCGACCTGCGCGGCCTGGGGGAGCGGCACTGGCGCTCCCTGCGCGGCAAGGAGATCGGGTTCGTCCTCCAGGACGCGCTGGTCTCCCTCGACCAGCTCCGCACCGTCGGCAAGGAGGTCGAGGAACCCCTGCGGCTGCACAGGTGGGGCGACCGCGACAGCCGCCGCGCGCGCGTCATGGAGGCACTCGCGGACGTCGGCGTCCCCCAGCCGGAGCTGCGCGCCGGGCAGCGCCCCTACGAGCTGTCCGGCGGGCTGCGGCAGCGCGCCCTGATCGCCACCGCCCTCGTGCTCGACCCCGCGCTCGTCATCGCCGACGAGCCGACGACCGCGCTGGACGTCACGGTCCAGGCGCAGGTCCTCGACCTGCTCGCCGAGACCAAGGAGCGCGGCAAGGCGGTCATCCTCATCAGCCACGACCTGGCCGTGGTGGCACGGCTCGCCGACGACGTCGCCGTCATGAAGGACGGGGAGATCGTGGAGTACGGGCCGGCCCGCGACGTGCTGCGCGACCCGCGGCACGAGTACACGCGCGAGCTGCTGGACGCGATCCCCTCCGAGCACACGCGGGGCACCCGGCTCTCGGCGCCGCCTGCCCAC
>JAFACJ010000387.1 GCA_023425615.1 Actinomycetes bacterium | reverse complement strand
CTCGGGTACCGTGCGGCTGGTCTACGGGCCGGATCGCGCCTACCGGCTGTGCCTGCTGCTGGGTGCGGCACTGGTCCTCCTCGTCGTGGTCCTGGCGGGGCTGCCGGGCGCCGGCCCGGTAACGGCGCCGCCTCGTTCCGTCACCCGTGACGTTAGCCTCCGCTGGACCACTCCGCTTTTCGGCCTGTGGACGACCGGGCCCGCCGGGCTCGCGGCGGGCGCCGTCGCCGTCCCGCTGGCGCGCAGGCTGCCCGACGTGGCGCTACCGGTGCTGGCCGGGCTCGCGGGGTGCTCGACGGTGCTGGCCGGGCAGCTGTACTCCCACGGCGTCCCGCAGGTCTACACGCTGCTCGCCGAGTGGGTGCCCGCCTGCCTGTTCCTGCTGATGGCCGCGCTGCTATCGGCCCCGCCGGTCGAGCCGCCGGTCGAGTCGTCGGCCGAGCCGCTGGACGGGCTGCTCGACGAAGAGGTGGACGAGCGCGGCGATCATGAGCGTGAACAGCGCGGTGACGCCCAGGACCAGCCAGAAGTCGCCGAGGTACTGGGGCCTTCCGGTGAGGGAGTACCACAGCTCGATCACCGGCGAGTGCCATAGGAACACCCCGTAGGAGACCAGTCCCAGCCGCCTCATCAGCGGGTTGGCCAGCACCGTCCGGACGAGGGGCTGGTCGGGGGCGAACGCCACGGGCGCCACCACGGCGGTGACGATCACCACCGACAGGAGGTTGTGGACCAGGTACTGGTGGGCGCTCTGGCCGCCGTGCAGCGGCGTGGCAAGGGGCGTGGACATCAGTGCCAGCGCGCACGCCGCGACGGTCCAGCTCGCCCCTGGCACCGATCCCACGAAGGCGGTCTCCCGGCGCGGACGTTCGGCCAGCACCGCCATGGCCATGCCCAGCACGAAGAACACCAGCGACCGCGGGAGCAGTCTCTCGTTGTAGAAGAGCAGCCGGAAGGGGTCGTTCCCGAAGGTCACCCCGAAGTGCTCCAGGTAGCGCAGGGTGAGGGTCTCCAGCAGGGAGAGCGCGCCCAGGGCCGCCAGGCACAGCAGCAGCCGCCGCGGCCGTCCGCGGGAGAGGCGGCGCAGTGCCAGTGCCAGCAGCGGCAGCACCAGGTAGAACGTGGCCTCGACCGACAGGCTCCAGATCGGGCCGAGGCCACGCATGCCCACCCCGCCCAGCGGCCAGGGCGGGTGCACGTCGTAGTTGTGGGTGAGCGTCGCCATCTGGAGCCAGATGACCGGGTCGCGTGCCTCCTCGCGGTTGAACGCGGGCAGCACGAACGGCAGCATCAGCCAGTAGGCGGGCAGGATCCGCAGTGCCCGCCGCCGCAGGTACCGCCGTACGTCGGGTGGTCGCGTCCCGTCCAGCGCCGCCCGCGCGAACGGCCGGTACAGCAGGAATCCCGACAGCGCGAAGAAGATCGAGACCCCGATCCCGCCGTTGGCCAGCATCCGCCAGGGCAGGCCGTCCCTGGTGGTCATCCCGGTCGCCCCCGCCACGTGCAGTCCGACCACCAGCATGATCGCGACGCTGCGCAGGCCGTCCAGCGCGTCGAGATGGCCCGTGGCGCGGACGGCCGCGGGGGCGGCGGTGGTCGGAGCCTGCATCGTCACCTGTCGTCTTCCGGGGCGGGCCCGACCAGTCTGCCGTGTCACCGGCGCTGCCCGGTACGTTCGGCGCATGAGCCAGCGCCTGTCCCGTGCGATCGCAGCCCTGACGCCCAAGCCCCTGCTCGGGGCGGTGATCCGGCGGGTGTATCCGCGGCTGGAGCCGGAGCTGGGGCGGCTGGCGGAGTTCGTGCCGCGCGGCGGTACCGCGGTGGACGTCGGCGGCTGGTTCGGCCCGTGGACCGCGCGGCTGCTGCGCCGCGCGGACCGGGTGGTGACGATCGAGGCCGATCCGGGGCTGGCCCGGCTCCTGCGGCGCGCCTTCCCCGCCGCCCGGGTGGTGGCCGCCGCCGCCTCGGACGAGCCGGGGCGCACGACCCTGTGGTCGCCGGCCTCCGGGGCGCTCGTGGGGATCTCCTCGGTGGAGCGCGCCGAGGGTGTGCCCACCTCCGTGCCCCGGGTCCGCATCGACGATCTCGAGGTCTCCGACGTCCGTTTCATCAAGCTGGACATCGAGGGGCACGAACTGGCGGCGCTGCGCGGCGCGCAGGGGGTGATCCGGCGTGATCTGCCGGTGCTGCTGCTGGAGCTGGAGGCCAGGCACCAGCCGATCGAACCGGTCCTCTCCCTCCTGGAGGGGTGGGGGTATGGCGCCAGCGTCCTGGTGGATGGCCGGTGGCGGCCACTGGAAGGTTTCGATCTGGCATCGCATCAGCACTCACATGCCGCACAGCTGGCCCGTTCATTTCCCAGCCGGGTACTGTTTCCGGGCACGAGATATGTCAATTCGGTACTCTTCCGACATCCCTCCGGTGCGAACTGACCCCCAGGGCCGCCCCTGGCACACGTTGTTACTTGCGGGTCATTTGCTGTTGAATCTTCCCCTGAACCCCCTCAGGAGGACTCCCCCGTGGACCGTCGTACCGACCGCGTGATCGGCCTGCTCACGATCATCGTCGTGGCCCTGGTAGCGACGGCCACCCTCGCACTGGTCGACGTCGGCGGTGGTTTCGACGCCGGAAGACCGTCCGAGGCCGGTGTCACCCCCGGCACCGAGGACTACCCGGGCGCCTCCAAGCCCCTGCCGACGCCGACGCCCGCCAAGCCCCTGCAGATCACGCTGCCGAAGAT
>JAFACJ010000354.1 GCA_023425615.1 Actinomycetes bacterium | reverse complement strand
GTAGAGGAGGAGGACTCGCGGCTCGGCCGCGGCGAGCACGCCTCGGGCCAGGGTGCAGGCGTCCAGATGCACCTCGTTGCCGCTGCCGATGAAGCCGTCGAGGTGGAAGCCGTATCGGGCCGCCGCCGTGACCACGCGGGCGCCGAAGGCGCCGCTCTGGGAGACGAGGAAGGCGCCGCTCCCGTGCCGGCAGCCGACGAGGCTGTCGAAGGCCTGGGCGAAGGTCAGCAACGCGCGGTCGGGCGCGTGGTAGAGCCCGACGGTGTTCGGGCCCAGGACGGTGGTGCCCCGGGTGGTGGTCAGCGAGCCTCCGCCGGTCTCCTCGAAGCCCGAGGCGAACACGACCGCGAACGCGGCACGCCCGTCGATCCGGTCGAGCACCTCCTGGACGGCCGCGGCCGGCACGCAGAGCAGCGCGACGTCCACGTCCCGGTCGAGACCGTCCCGCGGGTCGGGCGTCAGCACCTCGCCGCCGAACCGTGCCTCGCGCAGGTGCCGCAGGGTGCGTGCGCCGAGGCCGGTCTCCCGCGACGTACCGCCGATGACGGCGACGGTGGCGGGGGAGAGCAGGGGGCGCAGGTCGGGGACCGGCAGGTCGGACTGGTTCGTCACGTTCCACCTCATCGGAGCTCGGCCGGGACGCGGGTGTGCTTGGTGGTGCCCCACTCGGGCACGCGCTTCTCCTTGAAGGCGGCGATGCCCCGCAGGGTCTCACCGCAGGTGCGGATCCAGGTCAGGACGCGGCGCTCGCGGTTGTACGCCGCGACCCGGTCGGTCGACTCCAGGAACTCGTACATGAGCCGCTTGGTCGCGGTCATCGACACCGGCGCGCAGCGCTCGGCCATGTCGGTCGCGAGCTCGACGGCGACCTTGAGCACGTCCTTCGGCGCGGCGACGTGGGTGGCCAGGCCGCGGCGCTCGAACTCGGCGCCGTCGATCGTGCGGCCGGTCAGCAGCAGGTCCATCGCGACGCCGAAGCCCGCCAGCCGGGGGAGGAGCCAGGTCGAGCCGCGGTCGGGCATGATGCCGACCCGGTTGAAGGAGAAGGCCAGCCGTGCCGAGTCGGCGACGACGCGGATGTCGGCCTGCATCGCCCAGGTGAGGCTCACGCCGATGGCGTCACCGTTGATGGCGGCGATGATCGGCGTGCTCAGGTTCCAAGGCGCTTTCTCCGGCTCGGTCAGGGTCTCGACGCCGTGTGTCCTCTCATCGCGCCAGTTCATGTCGAGATCCGCACCGACGCCGAAGTGCTCGCCGCGCCCGCTCACCACGATCACCGACACCCCCGGGTCGGCGTCGAAGGCGACCAGCGCCTCCTGTAGCTGGAGGGCCATCAGCGGGGTGTAGGAGTTGCGGCGGTCCGGGCGGTCCAGGAAGACCAGGCCGACGCGGCCCTCCTGCTCGACGGTGACGTGGCGTTCGGTCATGGGTGCTCCGGTGATTCTGCGAGCGCGTGGCGCGCTCCGGGTTTCTCGGCTCCCACTGTCGCGTCGCAGGAGGCATATGTGCAAAGACAGTTTTTTCGCAGGTCCTATCGACGCTTCCTATGTCCGGCTAGGGTGAGGGGCCATGGACCTCCGGACGCTGCGCTACCTCGTCGCGATCGTCGACGAGGGCGGCATGACGCAGGCAGCCCGCGTCCTGTTCGTGAGCCAGCCGTCGCTCTCCCTGGCGATGCGCCGGCTTGAGGACGAGCTCGGCGTCCGGCTCTTCGACCGGACCGGGCGGAGTGCCGTTCCCACGGCCGACGGCGCGCGGTTGGTCGACCTGGCGCGCCAGGTGCTCGCCGAGGCCGACGGCGCCAGGGAACGGGTCAGGCAGGTGGCCGGCCTGGACGTCGGCCGACTGGTCGTCGCGACTTCGACCACGCTCGCGGTGCACCCGCTGACCCCGCTCGTCGCGGCGCTTCGCGGGCGGCATCCCGGACTGGAGGTCCACGTCCGGGATGCGAGCACCGCGGCCGGGGCCTTGGATCTGGTGCGCTCGGGCGAGGCCGAGCTGGGCGTGGTCGATGCCGTGCCCCCGGACGCGGGGTGGGGCCGGTGCGACCTCGGTGCCGAGGAGATCGTGCTGATGGCGAGCCCGGAGTTCGCCGCAGGGCTGGCGGACCCGGTCGCACGGGCGCGAGTCGCGGACCTCGCCCTCGGGGTGGTTCCCTCCGACCTCGACTCCGCGAGCGCCGCCGCGACGGCGGTGGCGTCGATGGCGGGCCGGGTCCGGGCGCAGTGCGCCCATCGGGCGATGCTGTCGGAGCTGGTCAGAGACGGCGCGGTCGCGGCGTTCGTCGGCAGGGACACGGCGGAGACCGTCATGCCCTGGGCGTCGCTGCGCTCACTCGATCCGCCGCTGTGGCGGGACGCCTACCTGGTCTGGCGCGAGCAGGCGCTGTCACCCGCCGGCGTCGCCCTCGTCGAGCTCGCCCGCGGCCGCGACGAACTCCCGGCCGAGCGGTGAGAGCCGGGCCGGGTCGAAGACCAGCCCGACCGACTGGGTGAACGGTGGGTCCAGCGGTCGCACGTGCGCGCCGGCGGCCGCCGCGTCCACGGCGAGCCGAGGGCCGACGATCGTGGCGCCCACCCCGGCCAGCATCAACGCGGTACGGGCCTCACGCTGGTCGGCGACCACGGCGGCGGACAGGGGAGTCAGGGCCGTGGCACGTTCGAGCGCCGAGTTGCGGCCCGCCGCCACGAGCACGGTCGGTACGGCGGAGAGCTCCCGCATCGTCACCGCGTCTTGCGGGACGGCTCCGAATCGCGGGGGGAAGGCGACCTGCCACCCCCACGAGCCGATCGGCAGCACGTCAGCGCGTCGTCCACCGGGGGGAACACCGGCAGCCGGGTGCAGACGATCTCTGCCG
>JAFACJ010000320.1 GCA_023425615.1 Actinomycetes bacterium | reverse complement strand
GGCTGTAGGTGTGGCAGTAGTCGCAGGCGGGTGGGAGGTGGCCGGGGATGCGGGGGAGGGGTTCCCAGCGGTCGGTGATGTCGAGGTCGCGGATCTGCTCGGCGGCGCGGACCCAGCAGGCGACGATCTGCGCGGCGAGCTTGATCTTCTCCTCGGGGAGGGCTTCGGCGAGCCGGGGGGCGGCTTGGAGCGCGCGGCGGGTGTTGGTGGCCGATCCGCCGCGGCGTTCGCCGAGTCGTCCGGCGGCATCCCGGCGGAGGGAGGCTTCTAGGCGGCGTGCGCCTTCGTGGATGTCGAGGAGGACGGTGCCGGCTTCGGTGTGCCAGGGTGCGGGGCTGCCGGTGGTCTTGTGGTGGGTGGTGGTGCCGGTGGTGGGGTCGGCGACGGGTTCGGGGAGGAGGGCTTCGAGCTGGTCGAGGAGGCCGCTGGGCCGGGTGAGGGCGTGGACGTCGAGGGCGAGGTTCTGGAGGTTCATGCGGCTCCTTCGCGGGTGCGGCTGATGTGGTCGAGGGCGCTGTCTAGGCGGGCCTCGGCGCGGATCCGGGCGGCGCGTTCCTTCTCGCGTTCGCCGCGGATGATCCGGGTCTCGTTCTTCAGGTGCCAGATCTGTCCGCCTCGGTATGCCTTGGCGGACAGGACGCCGAGGAGGTAGCCGAGGAGGCCGGCGGGGATGATGGCGCTGAGAGCGGTCATGGGTTCGGTCGTCCCGGTAGGGGCCCGGAGCCCGCGCGGGGCTCCGGGCCGTGGCGGTCAGTCCTGGTCGTCGTGGAGTTGCGGGCCGCGGGTGGCGCGTTCGGCGGCCTGCTCGACGGTCAGGCCCTCGGTGTCGCCGAGGAGGTCGAGGGCGGGGGAGTCGGTCATCTTGTCGCCGAAGGCGTGGCGGAAGGCGTGACCCCACAGGGCGCTGGAGTTGTCGAGGAACTCCTTGCACCAGGGCGAGACGGTCATGAACGAGAGCAGGCGGTCGGCTTCGATCAGTGCGTCGTCGGCGTGGGACCAGCGGCATCCGTTGGCGTCGGGCTTGGCCTGCGGGTCGTCGACGTACATGTCGAGGCCGAGGTCGACGACGTCGAGGACGTAGTCCCATCCGAGCGTTCCGGTCTCTTCGTCGTGCTCGCGCTGGGAGCGGAGGGCCTGCTCCTGCTCCATGCGCAGCCACTTGGAGGCGTGGGCGGGATGGACGGCGAGCGCCTCGGCGAGCTCGGACAGCAGGACGTAGCGGTGTGTGGCCTTGTCGTCCGGGCCGAACACCACGAAGTGGATCCGGACTCCGCCGAAGCCCCACAGGTTGATCATCCGGGTGGGGTCGTAGACGGGGAAGAGCTTGCGGTGGGCGTGGAGCCGGTTGAGGTTCTCCAGGCTGCGCTTGGCCTGCTCGTCGGGGCCCTCGTTCAGCAGCGTGTACGTCTGGCCGTTCTCGTGCCGCCAGGCGGTGGTGATGGCGAAGGTCTCCAGGGAGGTGCGGGCGAGCTGGTCCCACATGTCGTCGGTGCTCATCGCCTCGATCTCGGCCAGGGGCTTGTCGGCGAGGTCGGCGATCTGCTGCTGGAGGGAGGCGAGCCGGTCGGCGTCGTACTGCTCGGTCATGAGATCCTCTTCTTCCCGAACGGGCCCGCTACCGACGGGCCCGTTCGTGTTGTGGGTGGTCACCGGGTGGTTGCGGTGTGGTCGAGGTGGTAGCCGATGCCGATGTACTGGGCGGCCAGGTCGGCGGCCTCGGCGTTCAGGGCCGCGAGGCGGTGCAGGATCAGCGCCCGGGCGGCGTGCAGCTGCTCGGCGGTCGCCTCCTCGATGAGGACGCCGCGCTCGTCGCCCTGGTCGTCGTAGTACTCGGCCCGCACCCGGTACTCGACGCGGCCGTCGTTCCGCTCGGCCAGCAGCCGGGCGAACTCCTCGACCTGGCCGAGGGCGGCGGCGAGGTGCTCACGGGGGAGCATCTGGCCGAAGTCGCCGTCGTCGTCGATGTGGACGGACGGCTTGTAGGCGGCGAGGCGGTCGAGGTGCCCGGCGATCTCGGCGGGGATGTCCATGGTCTTCTCCTTGTTCGAGTAGGGGTCAGGCGCGGGTGATGCCGGTGCGGCGCATCCCGGCGCGCACGAGCTCGATGGCGCGGGCGAGGTGCTTGGGGCACAGCAGGATCTCGGCGGCCGGGTCGGTGACCTCGGCGGTGCACTGCTCGTCGTTGCGCCGCAGGTAGCGGCAGGTGACCTTGCGGGCCGGGGTGTCGGTGGCGGGCATGGGGCCCTCCTCAGGGGTAGTCGGGTTTGATCTGCCAGGGCCACCCGTTCGGGTTGCCCCAGATGAGATGCGTCGGCCAGTTGCGTTCATCGCGGGCGCCGCGCCAGGGCTTGAGGTAGACGGCGCGGCAGGGCTGGCCGGGCGGTGGATCCTCGGCCGGTGCGAGGCCGAGGCCGAATTCGGGCCACCGGAGCAGCAGGGAGCTGCCCAGGGGGCGGACGGAGCGGTTCTTGCCCTGTTCGCCGTGGCCGGCGTGGGCTTCGGTGATGAGCGCGCAGTCTGCCTGGGCGCGGGCGGCATCCAGGACGCCAACGACTCGGCGGGCGGCGCGCTCGTCGTTCATGTCGGCGGCGTGCAGCCGGTAGAAGGGCCCGACGAACAGTAGGTCCGGCTTATGGGCGGTGACGCGCTCCAGCAACCAGGCGGCGTCGCCGTCGCGGGTGAGGTCGATGCCTTCGGGTCGGTGGATGAGCCGAAGGCCGCCGTCGGGTACGCGGTGTTGTGCGCTGATGGACGCGGCGGCCAGCGGCCGGAAGCGGCGACGGCCCTGCCGCTCGCTGTTCTCCAGGTCGATGAACAGCACCTGCTTGGGCTCGTACTCCCGGTTCCAGGCGAACGGATGGATGCCTGCGGCGGCGCACACGGCCATCTGTCGGGTGAGCATCGACTTCCCCAGACCCTCGAAGCCGGTGAGGATGAGCCGGTCGCCGCGCTCCAGCAGGCCGGGGATCGCCCAGTCGTAGGGTGCGTCCTCGGTGCCGATGAACTCCCACAGGTCGATGGCGAGGTCTACCTTGACGGGCTGTTCGCTCGTCCAGGTGGTGATGAACTCCTCGATGGTGCGGCCCGCTCCGAGGTGGTCGGAGGCGTCCTTGCCGACGGCGGCCTCCACGATGCGGGTGCGCGCGGCGACGCCGTCGAGGAGCTGGGCGACCTGGCGGGCGTGGGCTTGGCCGGGCTTGTCGGTGTCGGCGACGATGGTGACGGTGGCTTCGCGGAGGAACTCTGCGTACTCGGGCAGGAACTTGCCCGCGCCGCCGGAGTTGCAGGTCGCGACCTGCCGGTGGTGCTCCAGGGCGTGGACGTCCTTCTCGCCTTCGACGATGAAG
This sequence comes from Actinomycetes bacterium, assembly GCA_023425615.1. Classification (GTDB taxonomy): domain Bacteria; phylum Actinomycetota; class Actinomycetes; order Streptosporangiales; family Streptosporangiaceae; genus Actinocorallia. The sequence goes on along the minus strand of JAFACJ010000320.1, from coordinate 6,361 downwards.
ACTTCACGGCCTGCGGCGACGGCTTCGATGACCTTCGGCAGGCGGTAGAGGACACGGCGGACGTCGCCGAGTCTCCATTCCCAGCCGGAGCGGCGGGAGGGGTCGGGCCGCCGCTGGGAGAACTGCTTGTCGGCGGTGCGGCAGACCTGGAAGAGCAGCTTCCCCGCCTCGTCCACGTAGCTGTAGACGGCGACGGCGGGCCCGCGGGGCGTCCACTCCTCGCGGGCGGGCTCGGCGTCGCGGGGCTTGCACAGGTCGGCCGGGGTGAGGCCGATGGCGGCGAGCACGTCGTCGGCCGGGCATCCGGCCTGGCAGTGCAGCACGACGGGCTGCGTCTTGCCGACGGAGATGGACAGGGACGGGTTGCGGTCGTCGTGGGCGGGGCATCGGGCGCTGAAGTTGCCGCCGGACTGGCGGACGCCCTCCAGGCGCGGGAGCACCACTTCGTGGAGCAGGTCGGTCATCAGTTGTCCCACCAGCCCCCGGACGCGGCCGTGGCGGCGTGGCTGCCCGCCCAGGACTCCTGCGCCCTCTGGCGGAGCACGCTGTACTGCTTGCGGAACTTCGGCATCGAGCGGATGTTCTGGCGCCAGAACTGGTCGGCCTGGGACCAGTCCAGGACTCGGAGCGCTTCGTCGAGGGGTACCTCGTCGCGGTCGAGGAGGCGGCGGGCTTCGTCACGCCATTCGCGGGTGATTTGGGTGTCGCGCTTGAGGTAGCCGTTGGAGGCCAGGTGCTCCGACAGGCGGGCGCAGAGCTGCTCGACGTCGGGCCGGGGAGGCTGGGGCCTGCTCTGCTTCTTGTCCTCGGACTTCTGCCGTGGCGGCGCCGGAGGCGTCGGCACTTCGGTCTGGAGGAGAGAAGGTTCTACTACCTGAACTACTGCACCTACACCAGCACCAGCACCAGACCCATAGCTAGGGGGTGGCGATGGGGTGGCTACCCCCTGTCCGGAAGGGGCGGCGATGGGGTCGCCACCCTCTTCGGATGGGGTCGCTACCCCCTGGCTACCCCGTAGCGATGGGGTAGCGGAGGGGGTGGCCACCCCGTCGTGAAGCCTGGAGATGAGGTCGTGGACATCAGCCGAGATCCCGGGTTGCGTCCGCTCGGGGAGCTCGTCGAGGGGCAGCCGCCGCAGCTCGTCGGCGACGGCACGCCGCAGCCGCGGCGAGGAGATCGCCAGGGCATCGCGATGGGCCGACTTCATCGTCTTGGGGTTGCGCCACAGCCCGTCGTTGCGGATGAAGGTCCGGACGAGCAGTTCCTCCTCGTCCTCGTCGACCAGGACGTAGCGGCGGTCGACGAGGACCTGGAGGTCGGCCCGGAGCTGCTCGACGGTGTAGTTCTTGCAGCGGGACACCCAGCGCCGCGGGCTGAGGATCAGCACTCCGGCCCAGTTGATGTTCTCCTGGGACAGCAGGAACAGGTACAGGCGCTGGGGGCCGGCCTCCAGCCCGCGGAAGTCCTCATCCGTCCAGATGTCCTTGAAGATCTGGGCGTAGGCCCTGCTCAACGTGTCTCCTGTCCGGGCCGCGGGACCTGAGGGGCGGGGTGCCCGTCGAGGGCGTTGACGATGTCGGCCTGCCCGGTCTGGACGGCCAGTGCCCGCGCCTGGGCGAGACGGCCGCGCAGGTCGACCAGCTCGGCGATCTCGAACGACAGGTGGCGGATCGCCTCGACGGATCGCTGTTCGCGCTCCTCGGGGGTCAGGGTGTCGTGCTGATCGGTCATCGGCCGGTCTCCAGCTCGTTCAGCCAGTCCTCGACGTCCTTGCGCAGGGCGGCCACGATCGGGGCCGGGTCGGGGTCGGTCATCTCTCCGGTGCGCTCGGCGTTCCGGGCGCGGGCGATCTCCAGCGCCGCGGTGACGTGCTCGCGGAGTAGGTATCGGGCGGTGCTCAGGTGGTTCGCGGCCTGGTCGGCGAGCTGCCGGAGGCTGGTCTCCCACCGGTCGGTGGGCTCATCGGCGGCCGTCGCCGGGCCGCCGTCGTCGTGCGTCATGGGGGTTCCCCGTCATCAAGAGCCTGTGGATAACGCGGCGGGTGGGGGCGTGCCCGCCGAGGGGTGGCGAGTCCCCGCGTCTCCGGGTACGAAGGCGCGGGTAACGAAGGCCGCGGCGCTAGTTGGCGCGCAGAAGGTCGAGTTGCTGGCCGTGGAACCGGAGCCGCGCGACGCCGCCGAGGTGCCGGTGCAGGTACTCCAGCCCCTTGACGGTGATCCGGACCTGCGGAGGATCCAGGACGAGGGCACCGGTGCGGGGGTGATAGTGCGACTGCGGCAGGATCGACATGCGCTTGCTGTCGATCTGGGCCTGCTTGGGCGTCCAGTGGCCGTCGCCGGACCGGAAGATCCACCCCAGCTTCTCCAGGGTCGCGAACAGCCTCCGCTGACCGGTCTGGATCGCGGGGTCGCGGGACAGCAGCTTCGCCGCGGAGGCCACGTCGAGGTCGCCGTCGGCGGTCGCCAGGACGTCCCACGCCTCGGCCTTCGGGGCCGTGATGGCCAGACGGGCCTCGGCCTCCAGCCGGGCGGCCCGCTCAGCCCTGGCCACCTTCAGGGCCTGGAGGGTGCGCTCGGTCTGCGCCTCGATGACGTCCAGTTCATCGCCCTCGGCGAACCGGTCGGACTGCTCGGCCTGCTCGGTGCGGACGGCGAAGTACGCCTGGGCGGCGGCTACCTCGGGCTTGCGCGGGTCGCCGTTCTGGGCGGTCATGTAGGCGCCGAAGCGGGTGAGGCGGAAGTCGGCACCGCGACGCCCGTGGCCCTCGAATTCTTGCGGTTGCCCGCAAAAATGCAGGTCAGGGTCAACGCCGATGTTCCGGCATGCGGTCATGGCCCGGTCGATGGCGTCCTCGAATTGGCGCCACTGGGTGTAGCCCATGAGGGGCTGGAGGTCGCGGGCAAGCCAGTGCTCACCGCGCTCGTCGACGCGCTTGATCGCGTCGAAGGGGGAGATCGGAAGGAGAGCGCTCACCGGGCGGCCTGCCGCGGGGTGGCACGCTTCCGCCGGGGGGTCCGGGCCTGGAGGCCAGCGGATTTGGCGGACGGGTGGATCCTCGTGATCCTGCGGGGCGCGGGGGCGCTGGAAGGCTCTTCGGGGGCGCGCTCGAAGATGCGGATGATCTCGGCGATGTGCTGCTCGGAGAACCGGTAGCTACCGCCTATCATCGCGAAGGGGATACGACGACGGCGGGCCTGGTCTTCGAGCCACGACGGCTTGCACTGGAGCAGGAAGGCGACCTGTTCGGCTGTGTGGAGCCGCCGAATAGATGTAGTAGCGGCAGACGCTGTGTACGCGTTTGGTTCCTTAGCGTAGACAACGCTTGCATCCATGAGCGGATAGCTGTTATCACTGGGCAAGCGAGTTCACCTCTAGACACTCCCTGGCATGGGCTGTCGGATTTGGACTCCCGCTCCGCCTGGTGCTGGAACACCTGGCGGACAGGTCGGCGCTGGCTGGTCTAGGACACCTTACGGATGCGTGCGAGGTAGGACTCGCACGCATCTCGGGGGATACGCCGGCTAGCGCCGACCAGCACAGATTCCAACTCTCCCCTGCTGATCAGGCGCCAGATCTGGCGCTCGCTGACCTGGAACTGTTGGGCGACATCCGGAACTTTGAGGAGCGCGGGCAGCGGGGGCGCTCCCGCCGTGCCCACCCCTTGCGGTGTGGCCATAGCAACCTCTCTGCGAGAGTTACAGCAGTGTTTTTCTTTACCGTGCGTCACCCACCATACCGATGGTGATCCCTGCCAGCAAGCGACTCCGATAGACACCATCCGAACATGCTTGCTAGCCTCCATAACATGACGATGGAGCCGGAGGGTAGTGGGAATATTCACGGAGAGTCGCATGTCGCAAACGTTCCCGAAAGTCCTATTAGGTCGGTTAACGAGGTCGTCAGCAGGGTGATCAAGCAGCGGCGGGCGCGGTTGGATCTCAGTCAAACGGAACTTGCTCGCCGGATGAGGAGCCAGGGATTCAACTGGCACCAGGCGACAGTCAACCGAACAGAGGCTGGCGAGCGCCCGTTGCGCCTCGATGAGGCCCTGGCCATTGCCGCGCTTCTCGGGCTTCCAATGGGTGATCTTTATGCGGATCTCGAAGCGGGAAATGGTGGTGAGACTGCCGTTCGTAGTGAAGAGGTTTTTAGTGCGGTAAAAAAGCTAGAGGAGCGGTATCGTCGACTTAGTTCGTCATATGAGTCCGCTCGTGTAGCCCTTGATATGGCACATTCGGATGCGGTCCTGGCTCGTGCTCGTTATGAGGAGGCTGAGATTGAGTACTCAAACCGTGTAAAAGCTGTTGGGGACAGGGAAGCGGAGCTTGAAAGAGTGAGCGAAGAAATCGAGACGCTGCGCGAGAGTCTGGTTCGGGCGCGTATGACCCTTACGCGAATGCAGGCTGACCAGGATGCTAGGCGGATGGTCCAGGGGATGAGTCCAGAGGATGTCCTTGATATAGCGGTCAGTAGTGTTAAGGGTGCTCGAATTATTGATGGTCCTGGTAATGTTGCATGGTTCCAGCTTGTTGGAGATAAGGGGGTTATTTTCACTAGTCAGGACTATTCCTCTAGGGAGGCGGCAAAAACCGCCTTGGATACAATAATTAGCACATTCTCTGTCGAATTCGAAGGCAGTGAAGGGGCTAGAGGCGAAATGGAAGGATAGTGGGTTACGCTGAAAAGCGCGGTGACTACTACATAGCCCGCTTCCGCGCCGGGCCTGGCCGGTACCCCACAGTCAAGGGCGAGACCGGCGCCGCAAAGCGGTTCCGTAAGAAGATCGACGCCGAGCGGGCCGCTGACGATGAAGAGGCGACGGTACGGGCCGGGGGCTGGAAGGACCCGGCGAAGGGCCGGATGACTTTCGCGGCCTGGGCGAACGCCTGGTATGCCGGGCTCGACCTCGCGCCGAGCACGATGCAGAACTACAAGCGCCACCTCGAAGAGCACCTCCTTCCCGCCTTCGGAGAAGAAGCCCTCGCCGACATCGACGAGGGAATGGTCAACACATGGGAGCGTGACGAGCGCGAAGCGGGTTATCGGGCGTCATCAGTGAAGACCTGGCGTAGCACCCTGCATGTCTGCCTTGAGGACGCGGTGCATCCGCCGGCGAGTCTGATCGAGCGGAATCCGGCGGCCAAGCGCAGGAACCGGGGAAAGAGGGCGGGCCGGGCGAGGCACCGCGGCCCCGAGAAGCCCGTCGTCACCACACTGGAAGCACTACTGATCGCGGAGAGGGCCGCCCTGCTCTCCGGCCGCGACGACGAGTTCATCCTCGTCGTCTCCAAGTACTTCACCGGCACGCGCTGGGGCGAGCTGATCGGCCTGGAGGTCAAGTACGCGCGGCTCGGCTCGCTCCGCGTCGAGCGCCAGCTCTACGAGCTCGACACCGGCGAGCTGGTCGACTGCCCCCCCAAGGAGGACAGCTACCGGGATGTCGACTTGCCCCCGTTCTTGTCGAAGCTGATCTCCGATCACATCGCGCGGACCAACCCCCAGCCCTGCCCCTGCCACGGGCTCAAGTTCGTCTTCTCCGGCGGCCACGATGGGGCGAGCGCGTCCGCGACCAAGCCGGTCACGATGAGCGCGGTCGCCAAGCATGCAGGCGTCGCGGTCGGGACGGTCTCCAACGTCCTCAACCATCCCGAGAAGGTCGCCGAGGCGACGCGGGAGCGCGTCGAGAAGGCGATCATCGAGCTGGGGTTCGTCCGGGCGGTCGTCGCGCCGGCCCGCCGCAAGGGGGCCGCGCACTGGCGCCGCTCGGGATTCGCCGCATGGGTCTTCACCCCCGCGGTGTCCGGCTTCTTCCCGCCGAAGGCGCCACAGCCGAGGCGGCCCGTCCCGGTGACCGGCGACCCGTGGCCCGGCGCGCCGGTGAGGGGCAGGAACTCGCAGGGCCGGGCAGAGGCGTGCTGGGTGCCGATCTCCCCCGATCTCACCCCTCACCTGCTGCGGCACAGTCACCGCACCCTGATGGACGAGCTCAGGACACCGGAGAAGCTGAAGCTGGAGCGGCTCGGCCACGAGATGGGCGGCGTAGAGGGCAGGTACAGCCACGCCACGCCGAAGATGCGGGCGGAGTTGATGGACGATCTCACCGAGGAGTGGGTCGAGGCACTGGATGCTCGGCTGGCCATGAGCCCGGGTTCGCCGGTCGCGGTCCTCGACGCGCTGCTCGAAGCCCGGAGGAAGGAGGTGCTGGCGCGTGCCGAAGGGCAAAGAAAAGTGGGACGATCCGAAGATCGTCCCACAGAATTCCCACGAGAGAGCGTTTCCGTTCTCCGCGTCAAGCCCCGAAAGGGGGCCTGACCTGGGTCGGGGTGGCGGGATTTGAACCCACGGCCTCTTCGTCCCGAAC
>JAFACJ010000288.1 GCA_023425615.1 Actinomycetes bacterium | reverse complement strand
GGGTGATGCTGGTCGTGGCGGTCTGGTGGCTCAGCCTGCTGGGCGCCGCCGGGCTGGCCAGGATCTTCCCCGGGATGGGCGCGGGCACCCTGTCGGAGGCGCGGCTGGCCATGGAGACGGGAACGGCGGCGGCCGGCGGGCTCGCCCTGGCGGCCACCCTGTGCATGGCCTTCGTCTTCCAGGTCACCAGGATGCAGTTGTCGACCGCGTTGGACTGAACCGCCCGCACGGCGAAGTGGCCGGGTCCGGCCGGTATCCTTGGGCCGCCTTGTGCCGGACTGCTGCGGTGGGAATGAGGTGCCGACCATGACGAGCGGGCTGCGCGAGGCCAAGAAACAGCGCACCAGGCTCGCGCTCGTGGACGCCGCCTTGGAACTGTTCCTGGCGCACGGCTACGAGCAGACGACCATCGACGAGATCGCCGCGGCGGTGGAGGTGTCGCAGCGGACGTTCTTCCGTTACTTCGCCACCAAGGAGGACGCCGTCACCGGCCTCCTGGTGGAGTACGACTCCCGGCTGGTGGAGCGGGTGCGCTCGCGGCCCGATGAGGAGCGGGTGGTCGAGGCGCTGCTGGCGGCGATGCGCGGACTGCTGCGGGACCTGGCCGACAGCGACGCCGTCCAGCTCGAGCGGATGCGGCGGCTGCGCCAGGTGATGGAGACCAACCCGGGCCTCGTCGCCGCCTACCTGACCCGCTACTCGCGGGTCTCGACGCTGCTGTCCGCCGAACTGGCACGCCGGATGTGCCTCGACCCCGAGACCGACCTGCGGCCCCGCCTGCTGGCGTCGATCTACCTCGCCGCCGTCCGCGTCGGGTTCGAGGACTGCGCCTGCCGCGCGGTCTTCGAGCCCAAGGACGTGGTGCGGCGGGTCGCCGAATCGGTGACGCTCGCGCTGCACGGGCTCCGCGACGACTGGACGTGCGCCTCCGATGGGACCACGCTCCCGAGACCGTGACGTGCGCCTCCCGCCGAACACCGGCCCGAAGATCGTGAAAGAGTGCTCGGAGCAGGGAAGTCGAAGGATCCTGGAGAAACGATGCGCGCGATCGTCGTCGAGAAGCACGGTGGGCCCGAGGCGCTGACCCCCGCCGACCTGCCCGACCCCGAGCCGGGCCCGGGGCAGCTGCTGGTGCGGGTGGCCGCGGCGGGCGTCAACTACCTCGACGTCTACCACCGCACCGGCCGCTATGACACGCGCCCGCCGTTCACCCCCGGCGTGGAGGTCGCGGGGACGGTCGAGGCGGTGGGCGAGGGCGTCTCGGGCTTCGCCCCGGGCGATGTGGTGGCCTCGGCGGACGCGATCGGCGGCTACGCGGAGAAGGCGCTGGTGGAGGTCTCCCGCGCCGTGCCGGTGCCGGGCGACGTGGCCCCCGAGCAGGCGGCGGCGGTCCTGCTCCAGGGCCTGACCGCCCACTACCTCACCCATTCCACCTACGCCGTGCAGCCGGGCGACACCGCGCTGGTGCACGCCGCGGCCGGCGGGGTGGGCCTGCTGCTCACCCAGATGGTGAAGCTGCTGGGCGGCCGGGTCATCGGCACCGTCTCCAGCCCGGAGAAGGAGCGGATCGCCCGCGAGGCAGGGGCCGAGGAGATCGTCGGCTACGACGGCTTCGCCCGCCGGGTCAAGGAGCTCACCGGTGGCCTCGGGGTGCCGGTGGTCTACGACGGCGTCGGCGCCGCGACGTTCGAGGGCAGCCTGGCGTCGCTGCGCCCGCGCGGCCTGCTGGCCCTGTACGGGGCGGCCAGCGGCCCGGTCCCGGCGTTCGACCCGATCCGGCTGATGGGGCTCGGCTCGCTCTTCCTCACCCGCCCGACCCTGGTCCACTACACGGCGACGACGCAGGAGCTGCGCACCCGCGCCGCCGACGTCTTCGGCTGGGCGGCCGCGGGCCGGCTGGAGGTCAGGGTGGGGGGTACCTACCCGCTCGCCGAGGCCGGGCGCGCACACGCCGACCTCGAAGCGCGGCGCACCACCGGAAAGTTGTTGCTGCTCCCCTGATCTACGTCAGAATGGGCGGACTCGTCCCTCCGAGGAGCCCTTGATGGAACAGAACATCGGCCCTTACCGGCTGGTGAACCGGCTCGGCCGCGGCGGCATGGGCACCGTGTACCTCGCCCAGGACCGCGCGGGAGGGCAGGTCGCGGTCAAGGTCATCAACGCCGAGCTCGCCGACGAGCCGGTCTTCCGCGAGCGGTTCCGCCGCGAGGTGCTGGCCGCGCAGCGGGTCCGCCGGTTCTGCACCGCCAGCGTGCTGGACGCCGACCTGGAGAACGACCCGCTGTACGTCGTCACCGAGTACGTGCAGGGTCCCAGCCTGGACGAGCACATCCGGACGTCGGGGCCGATGCGCGGCTCCAGCCTGGAGCATCTGGCGGTGGGGGTGGCGACGGCGCTGACGGCCATCCACGGTGCCGGCATCGTCCACCGCGACCTCAAGCCGGGCAACGTGCTGCTGTCGCCGGTCGGACCCCGGGTGATCGACTTCGGCATCGCCCGCGCGCTGGACACCGTCGCCGCCGCGACCCGCACCGGCGCGTTCGTGGGCACCCCCGCCTATATGGCGCCCGAGGTCATCCGCGGCCAGGAGGCGACACCGGCCGCCGACATCTGGGCGTGGGGCTGCGTCGTGGCGTTCGCGGGCACCGGCGTCGCGCCGTTCTCCGGGCCGAACATCCCGGCAGTCCTCTACCAGGTCATGCAGGGGACGCCGAACCTGGAGGGCCTGGACGAGGGGGTGCGCAAGCTCGTAGAGACGGCGCTGTCACCCGACCCGCAGGCGCGTCCCTCGGCACAGCAGCTCCTGGACCAGCTCACCGGGCAGACCAGGGCGGACGCGGCGCAGGTGGCGCAGACCGTCCAGTCGGAGTCGCCCTTCGGCAGGGGGCTCGCCTCGACCGTCGCCGAGCCGCCCTTCCCGTCCGGACCGCCGGGCGGCGCGTCGGGACCGGGCGGGCAC
>JAFACJ010000238.1 GCA_023425615.1 Actinomycetes bacterium | reverse complement strand
GTGCCGGAGGGCGCCGGGGGCAGGGGTCCGGCGTCCAGGCCGGCGGGGAGCCGGATGCGGTCGGGGGCGGGCAGGAGGGGGCGTGCGGGTGCCGTGGTCCAGGCCCTCCAGTAGGGGGTGAAGACGCGGTAGTGGTCGCCGCCGCCCGAGGGGGTCAGTTCGCCGGGCGGCAGGACGGTCAGGCCGGGCAGGCAGGTGACCTCCAGTGGCAGTTCGCGTAGTGCGGTCTCTCTTCGCCGTCCGTGCGGGGAGGGGTCCTGGGCCAGGAGCAGGGAGTGCGCGCCGGTGCGTGAGGCCAGGTCGGCGACGATGTGCGCGGGGTCGCCGTGCCGTATCAGGAGGTCGCCTCCCCGCTTGCGCAGGGAGTCGCGCAGGTCGGCCAGGCTGTCGGTCAGGAAGCGCAGCCGGTTGGGTACCGCCATGGGTCCTGCCGTGATCCGCTCGTCCCGCACGAACAGCGGTACCACGTGCTGTGCGGTGTGTACGGCGGCGTGCAGTGCGGGGTTGTCGTGGACGCGTAGGTCGCGGGTGAACAGGACGATCGCGGTGGTCATCGCAGCGGCGTTCCGGGCTGTGGGGTCGTGACGCCGCCCAGTGTCCTCCGGAGCGTGGTGTGCGGTGCGCCGGTTGGCGGGGACTTGGCTGTTCCTTGGCCCGGCGGTACTACGTTTGGGCGATCCGGTCGGGATGTCTTCCGCTGCTGAGCAGGACGACGGCCGCCAGGATCGCGGAGCCGCCCAGGAGCTGGGCCGGTCCGAGGCGTTCGCCGTAGAGGAGGGCGGTGGAGGCGGCGGTGACGACGGGTTCGGCGCCGGACAGGATCGCGGCGGTGGAGGCGCCCACCGCGCGGATTCCGGCGAAGGTGCAGATGATCGGGATGACGGTGGAGATGATGGCGAGCAGGGCCGTCCACAGCCAGCCTGAGGGCCGGTCGGGCAGGTCGGTCGATCCGGTGGCGGCGCACCAGGCGGTGAGGCCGATCGCGGCGCCGGTGCAGACGATCGCGGAGGTGCCGAACAGGTCGAGGTCGTGGGGGAGTCCGTCGGCGACGGTCAGGTAGAGCGCGTATATTCCGGCCGCGCCGAGTGCCAGGGTGATTCCTCCGGCCAGATCGGTACCGCCCAGGTGGCCGGAGCCGAGCAGCAGCGCCAGGCCCGCCGCCGAGACGGTCAGCGCGGCCGTGCGGCGGCCGTCGAGGTGTTCGCGGCGCAGTGCCACGGCGATCAGGGTGACCAGCGCCGGATAGGTGTAGAGCAGGAGTGCGGCCAGGCCGCCGTCGATCCTGGTCAGCGCGGTGAAGTACAGGGCCGATTGGGTGGAGTAGCCGACCAGTCCGAGGCCCACGCAGGCCGACAGCGCCCGTCCGGTGGGGAGGGCGCGGCGGCGGGCGACGATCGTCCAGAACACGGCGGCGGCGATGGCGAACCGGATGGCGAGCATGGTCTCCACCCCGGTTCCGGCGCGGTCTGCCTGTTTGGCGAACACCACCGACAGGCCGAACCCGGTCGCGGCGATCAGGCACAGTGCGGGCCCGCGGACGGAGCGCGGCAGGACGGGCCGCTGGGAGAGGGGGGTCACGGCCATGACCGTAGGATCACCTGATCCTCAGGGGTAGCCTGTGTTCCCTTCGCTTTGCACAGGAAACGCCTTTGATGACGCCGCATCAGCTCCGCTGCTTTCTCACCACCCTGGACCTGGGCACCTTCACCGCCGCCGCCGTCCATCTCGGCTACGCCCAGCCGTCGGTCGCCGAGCAGGTCCGTCTCCTGGAGCGGCACCTGGGCACCGAGTTGTTCCGGCGCGTCGGCCGCACGCTGGTCCCCACCGAGGCCGCGGCCGCGCTGCGTCCGCACGCCGCCGAGGTCCTGGCCGCCCTGAGCCGTGCCGAGCACGCCGTCACCGCGCTCCGCGAGGTGCTGACCGGGACCGTCCGGTTCGGTACCTTCAACGTCGCCCACTACAACTTGGAGACCGAGCTCATCGCCGATCTGATGGAACGCCACCCCGGCATCGCCATCGAGATCGTCGGCCGCAACTCCGCCGACCTGGTCGACCAGCTCCACCGCGGCCATCTGGAAGCGGCCCTGATCGCCCTGCCCGCCGATCCGGGCGGTCTGGTCGTCACCCCGGTGATCCGTGACGAGCTCGTCTATGTCAGCGCCGTCCCCGAACGGCTCCGTGAGCCCGTCACCGCCGCGATGCTCGCCGCCGCGCCCCTCGCCCTGGCCGATGTCAGCTGGCGTACCCGCGACGTCACCCGCGTCCAGCTCGCCGAGATGGTCCGCGCCGCCGGCCACGTCCTCGAACCGAAGGTCGAGGTCGAGTACTTGGAGACCACTTTGGAGCTGGCCTCCCGCGGTCTGGTCGACACCGTCTGCTCTCGCATCGCCCTCACCACCCGGCGTGAGCGGCTGCCGCCCGGTCTCGGCTGGATCCCTCTCCGTCCGCCCGTCCACGCCACCTTCGCCATCGCCCACCGTCCTCTGGCCGATCTGTCACCCGCCACCCGAGCCGTCATCGGCCTGGCCATCCAGCGGATGCGCGCGCTCGCCGCGGGCTGAGCGTCACCGGTCGGCCGTTCGGCTGCCGTCGGCCTCCGCCTCCTGTCGCGGCCGCGGGGTCAGCGGGCGTGGGTGGGGCGGGGCCAGGGGCGGCCGGAGCGGCGTTCGACGTCGGTGTTGAAACGGTGCAGGTAGGCGGCGAAGGCGGCGGCGTCCTGGGGCGACCAGTCGGCGAGGATCTCGCGCAGGCTGTTGATGGTCCGCTCGCGCCGTTCTTCCAGGCAGGCCTCGCCCTTGTCGGTGATGCGGAACTTGCGGGCGATGCCGCCCTGGGGGTCGGGGATGCGTTCGACGAGGCCGTCGCGCATGAGGGCGGAGGTCTGCCGGTTGAGGGTGGAGGGGTCGAGGCGGAAGGTCTCGCTCAGCTGCCGGATGGTCATCGGGCCTTCGGCGTGGAGGCGGCTGAGCAGCAGGTGCGGGCCGCGTTCGAGGCTCTCCAGGCCGCAGGGGGCGGGGGCCAGGTGGCTGTAGCGGCCCATCAGCATGGTCTCGTACTCGATCAGGTGGACGGGTTCGCTGCTGTGGGTGTCCATGCCGGCCTCCTTGGCGGTGTTCCTGGTCTCCGGTGTCCTCCCGAGCCACCGGCATTGCATGGCACACATGGTATGCAACCAACATGATTTGTGCACGTAACACACGATGTGTATGGTGCACATTCGTTGGATCGTCGAAGCACCATCAGGAGACACACGTGGACGTCCCCCCCTCCCCCCCCACCGC
>JAFACJ010000203.1 GCA_023425615.1 Actinomycetes bacterium | reverse complement strand
CAGCAGCGCCTCCAGGGCCGACGGGCGCCGCGCGGCGTCCTTGGCCAGGCAGGCGGCGATCAGCGGGCGCAGGTCGGCGGGCAGCGCCGAGAGGTCGGGCTCGTCGTTGAGGATGCGGTTGATGATGACCGGGAGGGTCTCGGCCTCGAACGGCGACTGGCCGGTGGCGGCGAACACCATGGTGGCGCCGAAGGCGAAGATGTCGACGCTCGGCTGCAGCGGCGCGCCGGTGAGCTGCTCGGGGGCGAGGTAGCCGGGGGTGCCGACCACCATGCCGGTCGCGGTGACCGCGCTCTCCTGGGAGTTGACGGTGCGGGCGATGCCGAAGTCGACGACGCGCGGGCCGTCGGCGGCGATGAGGACGTTGTTGGGCTTGAAGTCGCGGTGGACGATGCCGACCTCGTGGATGGCGGCGAGGGCGGTCAGCATGCCGATGGCCAGCAGGTTGAGCTCCTGCGGCGGCCGGGTGCCCTGGGTGGCGACCAGCTCGTGCAGGGAGGGGCCCTCGATGTACTCGCTGACCACGTAGGGCTGCTCGCCGTCGATCTGCGCCTCGATGATGCGCGCGGTGCAGAAGGGCTCGACCTTCTGCGCGGCGGCGACCTCACGGACGAACCTGGCCCGTGCCTGGGGGTCGGCGTTCATCTGCGCGTGCAGCAGCTTGATGGCGACGTACTGGCCGCCCGCCATCTTGCCCAGATAGACGGCGCCCTGCCCGCCGGCTCCAAGGCGACCGACCACCTCGTAAGAACCGAGCGAGGTCGGGTCACCAGGCTCCAGCGGAGCGTACTTCGGCATGTGACCCCTCCCAGGTCAGTGAACATCAGTCGGCGACGATATCGCGTTAGGTCAGACGTGCGAGTGCTCTATGGGGTTCTGCTCTTTTCTAGAGCTTTGCCCCGTCTGAGCCCCAGGGACCTGTGTCCCGTCGTGCCCGGTCTTTCAGTGTTCCGATGGTCCCCGAACCGGTGTTGTTCGCCACAAAGCCATCAATGTCTTGCGGTTTTTTGTCGCACGTGGTCATGTCATGACTCCTCCGGCCGGTGACACCAGGTATGATCCCCGCCGCGGTAGCGCTCCACATGGTTGATTCCACGGCGCGTGACCCGCTTTCCGGGCGGGAGGCCGGTCCCGTGAAGCCCCTGGGAATCCCTCGGGGTTGGAGCGAACGGTTGCGTCATGTGTGTCGAGAGTCACATTTTGTGACAGAATTTCCCGTCCCGGATCGGGCACAAGTTAGACCTCTCGGGCGTTACATCCGCGCGACGGGGTGCATATAGAGGAACGGAGCCTCAGGGCGGCGCCCCGAGGGTGTAAGGGGGATGGAGAGAGATGGCCACCGATTACGACAGCCCACGCAAGACCGACGACGATCTGGGTGAGGACAGCCTGCAGGAGTTGCAGGCGAGACGGACCGACAAGTCCGCCGGGATCATCGACGAGGACCTGGACGCCGGCGAGGTCGCCGAGCTGCCAGGAGCAGACCTGTCCAATGAGGAACTGTCCTTCAAGGTGGTTCCCAAGCAGGCGGATGAGTTCACCTGCAGCAGTTGCTTCCTGGTCCACCACCGCAGTCAGCTCGCCAAGGAGAAGAACGGCGAGCCCGTCTGCACCGAGTGCGCGGCCTGAAGCCGTGACGGCAGAAGGCGAACACCTTCCCGGCGACCCCGAGATCGAACGGAAGGAACTGGGCGAGTTGATAGGGCGTCTGTCCGGCACGGAGGAGCTGGACAACGCGACCCGAGGCAGACTGCTCGCCCGGATCTCCCGGCTGCTGGGCACCAGCGCCCGGCAGGCCGGGGTCAAGGGGCTGGCGGGCGGCCGCTGGCTCAGCGAGGTGTTCGCCGACGTCGCCCCCAGGATCCCGTTCCGGGATCTTGAGACGCTGCGCCGGCACCACCCGGGCCTCAGCGCCGAGGCCCTCGCCGACGAACTGACGCGGACCGCCGTGAACGCCACCACGGCGGTGGGCGCCGCGGGCGGAGCGCTGGCGGCGGTGGAGTTCACCGCCCCGCCGCTGCTGCTCACCGCGCCCGCCCAGATCGTCGCCGAGACCCTGGTGGTCGCGGCGATCGAGACCAAGCTCATCGCCGAGCTGCACGAGGCGTACGGTGTGCCGGTGCAGGGCGGCAAGACCCAGCGCGCGATGGTGTACACCACCGCCTGGGCCAAGCAGCGCGGTGTCAACCCGCTGGAGTCGGGCTCGCTCAGCGTCGGCCTGGGCAGCGCCGCCAAGACGGCGCTGCGCAAGCGGCTGCTGAGGACGCTCGGCCGCCATATGACGACCCTGGGGCCGTTCCTCACCGGCGCGGTGGCGGGCGGCACCCTCAACCGGGCGGCGACCAGGAAGCTCGCCGAGAAGGTGCGCGAGGACCTGGCCGAGTACGGTCGGCTGGGAGGCCGCGACCACCGCCTCCCCAAGCCTCCCAAGCGGCCGGCGCTGCCGCCGCCCGGCCCGCCGCCCGCCGACTGAGCGGCTAGCCCAGCGAGGTCTTCTCCTTGATCAGGTGGTGCGGCAGCGAACCCGTGCTGGCCTCCCAGCGCTTGACCGCGGCCCGGCTGATCAGCACCCGGGTGACCTCCATGCCCACCCCGATCAGGACCGACCAGCCCAGCGCCTCGGCCAGGGTGACGTCCGGCGACTCCGGCGACACCGGCGGCTTCTTCCCCGTCGTCTTCTTCCAGGCGAACTCCAGGCTCTTACGGGCGGCGAACCCACCCGCAAGGCCGGCGATCCCCACGAAGATCTTCCAGCCGATGTCCGGCTTCTGTGGCATCGGTCGTCCTCCCTCGGCGTCCGGCATTCTGTACGCGATGGTGCAGACGCTATCGCGATCTCGGCTTCATCCCCTCGGGCGTGCGTTAATAAGCGCGACGGGGCTGTGACCCGTCCCTATCCTGGGCGCATGAAAAACGAGCCGCACACGCCCACGGTCCCCGGGAAGGTCTCCCTCGACGGACTGGAGGACAAGTGGTCCGTGGTGTGGGCGGGGCAGGGCACCTACGCGTTCGACAGGACGCGTGACCGCGCCGCCGTCTACTCCATCGACACCCCTCCGCCGACGGTCAGCGGCTCCCTGCACGTCGGGCACGTCTTCTCCTATACCCACACCGACACGATCGCCAGGTACCAGCGGATGCGCGGCAAGGCGGTCTTCTACCCCATCGGCTGGGACGACAACGGGCTGCCGACCGAGCGGCGCGTCCAGAACCACTACGGGGTCCGCTGCGATCCGTCGCTGCCCTACGATCCCGGCTTCCGGCCACCGGAGAAGCCGGGCAAGAACCAGATCCCGGTCAGCCGCCGCAACTTCATCGAGCTGTGCGAGCTGCTCACCGAGCTCGACGAGAAGGCGTTCGAGGAGATGTGGCGCAGGGTCGGCCTCTCCGTCGACTGGGACCACCTGTACTCCACCATCGGCGTCCGCGCCCGTACCGCCTCCCAGCGCGCGTTCCTGCGCAACCTCGCCCGCGGCGAGGCGTACCTGTCGGAGGCGCCCACCCTGTGGGACGTCACCTTCCGCACCGCCGTCGCCCAGGCCGAACTGGAGAACCGCGACCAGCCCGGGGCGTTCCACCGGCTGGCCTTCCACGGCGCGGCGGGCCCGGTCCCCGTCGAGACGACACGGCCCGAACTGCTGCCCGCGTGCGTCGCGCTCGTCGCCCACCCGGACGACGCGCGGTACCGGGGGCTGTTCGGCGGGACCGTCCGCACGCCGCTGTTCGGCGTCGAGGTCCCCGTGCTGCCGCACCGCCTGGCCGACCCGGAGAAGGGATCGGGCCTCGTC
>JAFACJ010000194.1 GCA_023425615.1 Actinomycetes bacterium | reverse complement strand
CGTCAGGTCCGGGCCGCGCGGGCGCGACGATCCGCGCGGGCGTCCCGCGCCGGGTCATGAGGTCGCTCGGCACCCCGAGGACCACCGGGCCCGGGGTCCCCGCGGCGCGGCCGAAGGCCAGGGAGAGCAGGTGGTCGCCGTCGGCCAGGTCATCGAGGCGCAGGTACTCCGCTCCGGTGGAGCGCACGATCCGCCCGGTGGGGACGCGCTGGACGTTGTCGAGGTCCCAGGCGGGTGTCTCTCCGGCGAGCAGGACCAGCGGATGGTGCGAGCGCGCCGCGTCGGTCAGGGCGGTGACCGCGTTGGTCACCGCGCCCTGGGTGATGGTGGCGACGCCGACCCGGCCGGACGCACTGGCGTATCCGGCCGCCATCAGCACGGCGGCCCCCTCGTGCGTGGCGGCGACGTAGGTGCCGCCACGGGCTGTGAAGGCGTCGACGAGGAGCAGGTTGGAGTCTCCCGCGACACCGAAGACGGGCGAGCCCCACGCGTGGAGCGCCTCGGCGAGTCCCTCGTAGAAGGGGGGTCCGTCCGTCACTGCCTCTCCTTCACCGTCGTTCCCGCGCCCGCCTCGGCGCGGTGTGCCGGGGGGCCGGGTTCGGGGGCGAACGGGCCGCCGAACCCGTGCTCCTCGATGGCGGCGCGCAGCCGCCCCGTGGTGGCGGTCAGATCGGTCGGCAGTCTCAGCGCGGGTTGCGCGTGGCGCACCAGGACCGAGATGTCGTACTCGTCGGCCAGGCCGCTGGCGCCGTGGAACTGCTGGGACAGGCGCAGCACCTGGCGGACCACCCGCTGCGCCTCGTATCGCGCGGCGAGCGCGTGGGCGCGGGAGTCCGCGGGTTCGGTGAACAGGTGCCACAGGGCGTAGCGGCACGCGAGCGCCAGTCCCTCGAGGCCGACCGAGAGATCGGCCATGCCGTGGCGGATCACCTGGAAGTCGCTGAGGGCATGGCCGAACTGCGCGCGTTCGCGGGTGTGCCTGACGGCGAGTTCGAACGCCCGCTGGCCCGTTCCAAGCAGATGGAACGCGCCGAGGACGAGTGCCAGCTCGACGTCCTTGGCAGGGGCCCGCACGCCGTCGAGGCGGGTGAGGTCCATCCGCATCGCGAACGGCGCCAGGTTCGACCCGGTCCCGTGTCCGGCCTTGGCCTCGAAGACCTCGCCGGACAGGGTCGCCGCCCGCCAGCTGGGGGCGGCCCGCGCGTGGTCGATGACCGGGTGGTCCGCCGCGACGAGCGCGAAGGGCCTGTCCTCGGTGTCCCTCAGGACGATGCCCGCGACGGGGCAGGGCGCCATGTGCGTTCCGGCGACACGGCAGAGTTCGGCGGCGGCGGTCGCCGAGTCGAGGTCGGCGCGGACGTCGAGGTCGTACATGCCGACCTGGCCGAGGGCGTCCCGTGCCGCCTCGGCGGCGGCGTCGTCGCCTTCGGCCCGCCGTGCCAGGTCGATGCCGCCCGCGCGGCGCAGCGCGCTGTCTGCGCTCCTGCCGAATTCGAGGATCGGCTCGGGCATGGTGGTGCGCATCAGTTCTTCGCCGGCCTTCCGAGCAGCTCGCGCGAGACGATCTCGCGCTGGATCTCGATGGTCCCCGAGGCGACGGTCGCCGCCTGGGCGTATCTCCAGTGGTCCTCGAAGACGCCGTGGAGCGGCGCCTCGTCGACCGCGCCGAGCAGCGAACGGCCGCCGAGCAGTTCGGCGACGACCTCGGCCACCGCCTGGTCGCAGGTCGTCGAGGCGATCCGCGCCTGGCTCGCCTCGCGGTCCACCCTGGAGTGGTGCTGCTGCCCCTCCACGGCCCGGTAGGCCAGAAGGCGCGCCACGTGGGTCTGGACGAGCGCGCCCGCCCAGCGGTCGCGGAGCGCTTCGGGCAGGCCGTCCCACTCCTCATCGAGCGCCGACCTGACGAGCCACAGGAGGCGTTCGCAGCGCGCGTAGCGGGCGATGCCGACGCGCTCGTGCGCCAGCGCGTCGCGCATCACCGCCCAGCCGCCGTCCACCTCGCCGAGCACCTCATCGTCCCTGGCGTGCACGGAGTCCAGGAAGAACTCGTTGAGGTGGTGCGGTCCGAGCATCGAGCGGATCGGCCGGATGATGATGCCCGGCCGGTCCATCGGGATCAAGAACAGCGAGATGCCGCGGTGGCGGCTGTCCTTGTCGCCCGTCCTGGCGGCGAGGACGCACCAGTCGGCCATGCCCGCGTAGGAGGTCCAGATCTTCTGGCCGGTGATCTCCCAGCCGCCCTCGACCCGCACCGCGCGGGTCTGCAGCGACGCGAGGTCCGAGCCGCTCCCCGGCTCGCTGAACCCCTGGCACCAGATCGTGCCGCCCGCCGCGATCGGCGGCAGGTGCCTGCGCTTCTGCTCCGCGGTGCCGTGCGCCATGATCGCCGGGCCCACCCAGTTCAGGCCCATGTACTGCGCGCCCCGCGGCTCGTGGTGCGCCCACATCTCCTCGCGGACGACGGTCTGCTCCCAGACGGTGCCGTCTGCTCCCCCGTACTCGCGCGGCCAGGCGAGGGTGAGCAGGCCGTCGCCCGCCAGCGTCCGGGAGAACCGCTGGGTGGTCGCCAGGTCCTCGGGGTCGTCGGTGAAGGCGCCGAGGAACCCCTCGGGGAGGCGCTCGGAGATCATCTCGCGGAGCCTGGCGCGGAGCGCCGTCGCGGTGTCACCCATGCTGAAGTCGAGCATGGCTTCCCTCCCTGGATCCGGCGGCGGGCGCGGCGCCGTCCGGGAACGTCGTGAGCGCCCGGGTCAGGCTCGCGCCGACCGTCCTCCTGGCCTCGTCGGCCGGTGTTCCGAGCGCCTGGTTGAGCTTGGCCCGGCGGACCAGCAGGTGGCAGGGGTGCTCCCAGGTGTAGCCGATCGCGCCGTGTGTCTGCAGCGCCGAGCGGGTGACCTCGGCGGCCGCCTCGCAGGCCGCCGCCTTGGCCTGGAGTCCGGCCTCCGGACCGCCGGAGCCGAAGCGGCGGACCGCCTCCTCGATGAGCGCCTCGGCGCACTGCACCCGGACGAACATGTCCACGCAGCGGTGCTTGACCGCCTGGAAGGACCCGATCGGTGCGTCGAACTGCTCGCGCACCTTCGCGAAGGCCAGCGTCAGTTCGAGGGCGGCCTTGGCGACGCCGAGGCTGTCGAGCGCCAGGCCCAGGTCCACGCGCTCGCGTGCCCGGGAGGCAAGTGCCTCCGCCGCGGCGTCGCGGGCGACCACCCGGGCCGGTGCGACCGGCAGGGCGTCGGCGGTCCAGTGCGCGAAGACACGGGTCGGGTCGGAGCCGTCCACCTGTTCGAGCCGGGTGTGCTCGGAGTCGAGCGGGAGCAGGAGCGCGGCGGGACGCCCCCCGTGGTCGGCGAGGACCAGCAGGCGCGCTTCCGGCGCGGCGCCGAGCACCCAGGGAACGGTACCGGTCAGGCGCAGCCGCTCGCCGTCGCCCTCCAGCACTGGCGCTCCGGCCTCCCGCCGCCAGTCGGTGGCGGCCCAGGAGACGGCGAACGCCCCGTGCGCGGAGGGGTCCTCGGTGAAGGCGTCCAGCAGCGGGCCCAGTGCCACGCCGGTGGTCAGCTCCCCCGGCCCGAGGGCGGAACCGAGCTGTTCGAGCACGACGGCCGTGAACCCGAAACCGGCGGCGTCCTCCTCCAGCTCCCGCCATCCGAGTTCCTCCGCCAGCCTCAGCAGGGGGCCGGGCTCGGGCGGGAGCGGCCGGTGCGAGGCGTACTCGGGCAGCGGCGGCCAGGTGTCGGTGAGGATCTGCCGGACGATCTCCCGCAGGCTCGCGAAGTCGCTCATCGGCCGCCTCCCCTCGGCAGGCCCAGCACCCGTTCCCCGACGACATTGCGCAGCACGTCGTTGGTACCGCCGCCGATCGTCCACTCCCACGACCGCAGGTAGTCGGAGAACCAGTGGCCGCTCTGCCA
>JAFACJ010000121.1 GCA_023425615.1 Actinomycetes bacterium | reverse complement strand
TGCTTGACCGGCACTCCCGGCATCTCCCAGCGGGCGTCCTCGGCGAACAGCGCGCCGTAGTCGGCGAGGTCGCCGGCGTCGGAGGTGTGCGCGATGCGGGCGAGGACGCCGCGTATCTCCAGCTCGTCGGCGACGCCGTCCCGTGCTCCCCTTGCCTTCTCGTCCATGCCCGTCCCTCCCGGCTTTCCGGCGGATCCCCGCCCGCGACAGCTTGTCGCAAAATGGATTTTATATATAAGTTATGAGCGCGTGTCGTGACTCAACGCAGAAGAACCGCCGCCACCCCCGGCGGCTCGTAAGGAGGTCCCCCGATGTCCGACCAGGATGCCCAGCGCTATGCCGAGCGCCTCTTCCCCGCCCCGGTGGACCACGGCATCGCCCAGGAGGACCGGGCCGTCAGCACGGTGCGCTCGGGCACCGACACCGAGGCCGGCGGGCACCGGAACGAACTGTGGTACCAGGGCAGCGGCAGGATCGGCGAGAAGGCAGTCGAGTCGATCGTCGTCTACCCGCCGACCCGCGGCGTCGTCTCCCAGGGCGACCCCTTCGAGCCGGTCAAGATCGGCCTGCTCATCGACATGGACCTCGGCCAGCTCCTCGCCGACACCATCGACCCGATCATCCTCGCCGTCGAGGACGCGCTGAACGAGGGCGTCTACGACCGGCCCGTGGAGATCGTCACCGTCGACGCCCGCGGCCTGCCGCGCGAGAACTACCTGAAGGTCCACCACGGCTACCAGAAGCTCGTGGACGCGGGCTGCGTCGTGGTCATCGGCCCGTTCATCTCCGACAACTCCGTCAACCTCCGCGACAAGATCAACGAGACGGGCGTGGCGTGCATCGGCTGGACCGGCACCACCCGCTTCTCCGGCGAGTACTGCTTCACCGTCGCCAACGGCGACATCCCCACCGAGGGCGCGATGGCGGCCGACTGGTGCTTCCAGAACGGCTACCAGAAGGTCGGCTTCTTCTGGGAGCAGGGCTCCTCCGGCGACCTGTACGCCGACTACTTCCGCGACTACGCGCGCCGGTACGATCTGGAGATCATCAAGGAGGTCTCCCTCGGGCCCAACCCGCGCAATTTCCAGCGGAACCTGGAGACCATGCGCGACCAGGGCGCCCAGACCATCGTCTACATGGGCTACGGCTACTCCACGTTCCACTTCGCCAAGGCGTTCAAGGCGCTGGACTGGGACCCGCCGCGCTTCATGGGCACCGCGTTCATGTTCTACTCCAACTCCAACGCCTGGGCCGAGGGCCTGGAGGGCTGGCACGGCGTCGACCAGCTCGGCGAGGACGGCGCCAACCCCAACTACGAGGCGATGCTGGAGCGGTTCGAGGCGCGCTTCGGGCGGGTCAGCCGCAACGTCGTCGTCGCCCTGTCCTACGACAGCGCCCGCGCCGCCCTCCACGGCATCGCGGGCGCCCGCATCGCCATCCCCCACGAGGTGAAGCTCGGCCTGGAGAAGATCAAGTGGATGCCGTGCACCAACGGCGGTCCTGGCTGCTACATCACCTTCGCCGAGTACGACCACCGCGGCTACAAGGGCGACTTCCTCACCATCCGCGAACTGCGCGGCGGTGAACTGCACTTCCGCGGCTACCACCGTCCGCAGTGGCCGTCCAACACCCGATCCCCCCTCCTCAAGCAGAGCTGACTCCTCGGAGAAGACGCATGGACCTGACCTTCAGCGACGAGCAGGAGGAGCTGCGCGGCGTCGTCCGCGCGTTCCTGCGCGACGTCTCCCCCGAGGACGAAGTCCGCCGGCTCATGGAGACGCCGAGCGGCCACGACGCCGCGGTGTGGACGAAGATGAGCGACCAGCTCGGCCTCCAGGGACTCGCCGTCCCCGAGGACCTCGGCGGGGCGGGCGCCGGGCCGCTGGAGGTCGGGATCGTCGCCGAGGAGATGGGCCGCGTGCTGTTCGGCGCGCCCTTCCTGGCGACGTGTGTGCTGGCCACCCAGGCGATCCTCGCCGCGGGCGACCCCGGCTGCTCCCGCGAGCTGCTGCCGGGCATCGCCTGCGGCGTCACCGTCGCGACCCTGGCGTTCAGCGAACCCGGCCTCCCCTGGGACGCTCCCGCCTCGGCCACGACGGTCCGCCGCGCCGACGGGCACTGGCTGCTCGACGGCGCCAAGGACCTGGTGCTGGACGGCGCGCACGCCGACCTCATCCTCGTCACCGCACGCGGCGAGCGTGGCGTCGGCCTGTACGCCGTCGGCGGCGACGCGCCCGGCCTCGTCCGCACTCCCCTGCGGTCCCTGGACCCCACCCGCAAACTGGCGCGGCTGGACTTCGCCGGCACCCCCGCCCATCCGGTCGGCCCCGGCGACGCGGGACCCCGGATCCTGTCCTCTGTCCTCGACCACGCCTCCGCCGCCCTCGCCGCGGAGTCCGTCGGCCTCGCCCAGCATCTGCTGGACGTCGTCGTCTCCCATGTGAAGGACCGTGTGCAGTTCGGCCAGCCGATCGGCGCCTTCCAGGGCGTCCAGCACGCCTGCGCCCACCTGTACGTGGAGGTCGAGTCGGCCCGCGCCACCGCCCACCACGCCCTGTGGGCGGCGGCCGCCGGCTCCCCCGACCTGACGCTCGCCGCGTCCCTGGCCAAGGCGTGCGCCACCGACGCCGCCGCGCACGTGGCGACCGAGGCCATCCAGCTCCTCGGCGGCATCGGCGTCACCTGGGAGCATCCCGCCCACCTGTACTTCCGCCGCGCCAAGAGCT
>JAFACJ010000642.1 GCA_023425615.1 Actinomycetes bacterium | reverse complement strand
GGTCGCCGGGTGCGCGGCGCTCGTCCTGGGGCCGGGGCTCGCCGGGGGCACCGCGGCCCTCGACCTGTGGGGGGTGGCGCTCGCCGCCTTCGCCGGGCTGTCGTACGCCGTCTACGCGCTGATCAGCGGGCGGCTCATCGCCCGCGGGCATCCGTCCGGCGCCGTGATGGGTGCGATGTTCGGCGCCGCGGCCCTGCTCGTCCTGCCCGTGCCGCTGTGGCTGGGCGCGGGCTGGCTCCTCACCTTCCGGGGTGCGGCTGTCGCCCTGCACCTGGCGTTCTTCACCACCTTCCTCGCCTACCGCCTCTTCGGCCACGGCCTTCGCCGTACCGGCGCCCAGGCCGCGACGACGCTCACCTTGGCCGAGCCCGCCGTCGCCGCGCTCCTCGGCGTCGTCGTCCTGGGGGAGCGGCTTCCGGTCCTCTCCTGGTGCGGGATGGCGGTCCTGGCCCTGTCCCTCGCCGTTCTCACCGCCCCCGGCGGTGGCCGCCGTGAGCGGAACAACAAAGGCAAGGCTTACCTCGGTTGCCAGGATAGTGTAGATATATCTTAGAACTATCGAGAGATATACCTAGCTGAGGGGTGTGGGGCGCTATGGCCGAGGCGCAGCGGAGGGAAAGAAGGGTCCCGCAGGCACGGCAGGCGGTGGTGGTGCGCGGCGAGCGGATCACGCCGGGGATGCAGCGGGTCGTCCTGGGCGGTCCGGGCCTGGAGGGGTTCGCGGCGGGGCGGTGGACCGACCACTACATCAAGCTGCACTTCCCGCGGGAGGGGGTGTCCTACCCCGAGCCGTTCGACGTGGCGAGGATCCGCGAGGAGCTCCCGCGTGAGCAGTGGCCGGTGACCCGCACGTACACCGTGCGGGCCTGGGACGCCGAGGCCGGCGAGCTGACCGTGGACTTCGTGGTCCACGGCACCGCCGGGATCGCCGGGCCCTGGGCGGCGGCGGCCAAGCCGGGCGAGGTGATCCACCTGTCGGGCCCCGGTGGCGGCTACGCCCCCGCGCCCGAGGCGGCCTGGCATCTGCTGGCCGGTGACGAGGCGGCGCTGCCCGCCATCTCCGCCGCCCTGGAGCAGATGCCCGAGGGCGCGGTCGTCCGCGCCTTGGTCGAGGTGTCCGGGCCGGAGGAGGAGCAGGACGGCCTGCCCGGCGTCCGGTGGATCCACCGCGGCGACCGCAAGGTCGGCGAGGCGCTGGTGGAGGCGGTCTTGTCCATGGACAGGCCGGACGGCGTGCCGCACGCCTTCGTCCACGGCGAGGCCGGTTTCGTCCGCGACCTGCGCCGCTGGCTGCGCCAGGACCTCTCCGTGCCCCGCGAACTCCTGTCGATCTCGGGTTACTGGCGCCTCGGGCACGACGAGGACGGCTGGCAGGCGGGCAAGGCCGCCTGGAACGCCGCCGTCGAGACCGAGCAGGAGGGCGCCGCCTCCTGACGCCTTCCGCCGGTCCCGCCGCCTCCGGCAGGCGGGGCCGGCGGTCCGGGGTTCCTTCCGTCGAGGGGGTTGTGCGACGGGAGGGAAAGGACTAGAAAGGCATTATATATAATATTAACCAAAGGGGGTCCGGTGGCGGACGCACGGGTGCGGCTGGAGGTCGACGGGGGGATCGCGACGATCGTCAACGACCATCCCGAGAAGCACAACGCCTTCGACGACGCCATGGACCAGGCGCTGTTCGAGATCCTGGGCGAGCTGAAGGCAGACAAGGACGTGCGCGCCGTGATCTGGCGGGGCGAGGGCAGGTCGTTCTCCTCCGGGCGCGACGTCGCCTCGATCGGCGGCGCGAAGGCGGAGCTCACCCACCACGAGCTGATGAAGCGCGGCCACCGCGGCATCCAGCAGATCTTCGACCTCGAGGCACCGATCCTCGTGGCGATGAAGGGCTGGTCGATCGGCGCGTCCTTCCAGCGGGCGCTGCTGTGCGACATCCGCGTCGCCGCCCGCGGCGCGCGGATGATGCTGCCCGAGGTGGGGCACGGCGTCATCCCCGACACCGGAGGGGTGGGCCGGCTGTTCCAGATGTGCGGGCACGGCGTGGCCGCCGACATGGTGCTGACCGGACGGCCGATGCACGCGGACGAGGCGCTGGCGCACGGCGTCGTCTCCCGGGTGGTGCCCGAGGAGGACCTGGACGCCACGGTCAGGGAGATGGCCGAGAAGATCGCCGCCGCGCCGCGGGTGACGGTGAACATGGCGCGCCGCGTCCTGTCCCATCTCGCCGAGCCCGCCGTACGGTCCTCGATGGCCGAAGAGCTGATCTACCAGACGTTCATCAGCACCTCGCAGGACCTGGCCGAGATGCGCAGGGCACGCGCCGAGAACCGCACACCCCACTACACCGGGAGCTGACCGCCATGACGCACATCGGACTGCCCGAGCCGCCGGCCGCCGGGAGCAGCGCCCTGCCCGAAGGCACCTTCGAGGGGGTGCCGGTGCTGGTCACCGGAGGGGGGACGGGCCTGGGCCGTGCCATCGCCGTGGAGTTCGCCCGCCTGGGCGCCGACCTGGTCATCGCCAGCCGCAAGAGCGAGCACCTCGCCCAGGGAGAGGCAGCGGTGCGGGAGGCCGGAGGCCGCGTCCTGACCGTCGAGTGCGACATCCGCGATCCCGAGCGGATCTCCGCGGCCTTCGACGCGGCGGCAGGGGAGTTCGGCCTCCCCGCCGTCCTCATCAACAACGCCGCCGCCAACTTCCCCGTCCCGGCCGAGGACATGTCGCCCAACGCCTGGCGCACGGTCGTCGACATCACCCTGAACGGCACGTTCTTCTGCGCCCGCGAGTTCGCCCGCCGCCACCTGGCCGCGGGGACGCCCGGGT
>JAFACJ010000012.1 GCA_023425615.1 Actinomycetes bacterium | reverse complement strand
GCGAAGAAGTGCTCGGCGAGGATCTCGGGCTCGTCGGCGACGATGGCGCCGGTGGCGGCGTGCCGTTCGAGCAGTTCGACGACGAGGGGCAGCCGGGGGAAGAGGCCGGCCGAGTGGGTGCGGCGGGCGATCTGGGGGAAGCGCGCGGCCTGGGCGATGGCGATCCGGCCGAGCTGGACCATCTCGGGGTCGAGGGCGCGGTGCAGCGCGGTCTCGGCGATGGCGGTGAGGGCGCCTTCGAGATCGTCGAGGTCGGGCGGCTCGGGTGCGGGGGGGGGCCAGTCCGGGCGGACGATCGCCCATTCCAGGACGGATCCGAAGACCTCCTCCTTGCTGGCGAACCGCTTGTAGAGCGAGGCCTTGGTGGTGCCGGCGTCGCGGGCGATGGCGTCCATCGACGTGCCCTCGTACCCGTGCTCCAGGAACAGCCGCAGCGCCGACTCGCGCACGGCGCGGTCGAGTTCGGCGGCCTCCTGGCGGGTGGGCCGTCCACCGCGGCGGGTCCGCGCCGCCGCGGGAGGCGTTCCGGGGGACATGACACCAGTCTGCCAGAGCCCGGTGACAGAGGGCTAGAAAAAACTAGACTGCTTAGTATAGTTTGCCTGCATCACCACGAGCCGAGGAGTGGTCATGACGGCAGCCGTCCGGCAGCAGGACGTCATCGAGGCGCTGGACGCGCGCTTCCAGGAGCGGGTGGGGCGGATACCCGTGCTGGGGCAGCGCGCCAGGGGCGAGGGGATCACCCGGATCCGCGGCGAGGAGGACATGATCCGGCTGCTCTTCCCGCACACCACCTACAAGAGCTATCCCGAGTCCCTCATCGCCAAGGGCCGCTGGGACCAGATGAACCGCTGGCTTGACTCCCTGTCCGCGCACCGCGTCGCGGACGTCGACGTCTCGGGCGTCGCGGACGTCGACGGCTGGATCGCGCGGCTGGAGGCGGCCGGCCACCTGGTGTCGAGCTCCAGCGGCACGAGCGGGAAGAACTCCTTCCTGAACAAGACGCGGCAGGACCGCGAAGCCAACCTGCGCGACCTCGTCGCATGCCTGTCGGGGATGGGGATGCCGCCCGAACGCACCTGGCACGTCGTCCCCGTCGGGCCGCCGACCGGCGTCAGTTCGCACACTGTTGTCCGCGACTTCGTCTTCAACGCCTACAGCCGCCCCGACGGCATCAGGATCATCGACAAGACCGTCCCCACCGGCTACCACCGGTACATGGCGCGGCTCGTCGCGATGCGCCGCGCGATGGCAGACGGCACGGCGAGGCCCGACGAGGTCGCGGCTTTCGAGGCCGAGGCGGCGCAGCGGCAGGCCGAGATGGAGGACCGCGCGCGGTACATCGCCGAAGAGGTGCTCGCCCACCGCTCCGAGCGCATCTTCTTCCACGCCACCTTCCCGATGCTCTACCGGCTGAGCGAGCTCATCCGCGAACGCGGCGTCACCGAAGGCGAGTTCACCGGCGAGAACGCGATGACGACCGGAGGCGGCCTGAAGGGCACGACACTGCCCTCCGACTACCGGGAACGCATCTTCGGCCTGTTCAACATCACGCCGAGCCGGTTCCTGCACTACTACTCCATGCAGGAGCTCAACGTCCGGATGCCCAAGTGCCTCGCGGGCCGCTACCACGTGCCGCCGCAGCTCGTGCCGTTCGTGCTCGACCAGGCCGGTGAGGCGCTCGCGCCCGTCTCCGACGGCCAGGTCGAGGGCCGCGCCGCGTTCTTCGACATGACCGTCGACGGCAGGTGGGGCGGCACGATCACCGGCGACAGGATCCGGCTCGACCTCGGCGCCTGCCCCTGCGGCGGGCCCGGCCGGACGGTCTTCGACGAGATCGTCCGCTACTCCGATCTGAAGGACGACGACAAGATCACCTGCGCGGGCACGATGGAAGGCTACGTCCGCGGCTTCATCGAGGACTGAGGGGAGGAGGTGCCAGTGAACACCGTGCAGACGAAGATCCGCGTCCCGCACTTCGTGCAGGGGCGCCTGGTCTGGGGCGAGGACACCGAGTACCAGTCGCGTGACTTCGGCGTCCCGTTCGTCACGCCGCGGCTGCGGCTCAACGAGCTGTTCGTCCCGCGCACCCGGCCGGGGCCCGCCTTCGACGTCCCCCTCGCGGAGATCATCGATCTCCTCGTGGAGACCGGGAGGCATCTCGTCCTGGAGACCAACCCCTACCTCCAGGAGTCGCTGGAGATGACGCTGCGGGTGAGCCAGTTGCCGCGGCGCGTCATCGAGAACACCTACGACAGGCCGGGGCAGTTCCTGACGAAGGAGGCGATCGAGTACCGGCTGGAGCGGACGTTCGGGAGCCTCGATGTCCTCGACGGCTGGGCCGAGCGCACCGATCCGGCCGGCAACGTCAGCCGCGTCCGCGCGTTCCCGCCGCGGCTCGTCCACATGCTCGCCGGGAACTCACCGAGCGGCGCGATGATGTCGATCGCCGACGCGGCGCTGGTGAAGGCGGTGAACGTCTTCAAGATGCCGTCCGCCGACCCGTTCACCACGGTCGCCGTGCTGCGCACCATGTCCGACATCGCCCCCGACCATCCGGTGCTGCGGTCGATGTCCGCGGTGTACTGGCGGGGCGGTGACGCGCAGGTCGAGGGCGTGCTGTACCGCTCGCAGTACTTCGACAAGCTGGTCGCCTGGGGCGGCGGCGCCGCCATCGAGAACGCCGCGAAGTACGTCGCTCCTGGCTTCCAGCTCATCTCGTTCGACCCGAAGGTCTCGATGGCGGTCATCGGCGCCGAGGCGTTCGCGTCCGAGGCGACCCTGGCGGAGGTCGCGGAACTCGCCGCCACCGACGCGACCGTCTACAACCAGGACGCGTGCGTGGCGGCCCGCCATGTGTTCGTCGAAGGCACCGTCGAACAGGCGGACGCCTTCTGCGCCCTGCTGCACGAGAGGCTGGGCGTGGACCGCCGATTCGCCTCCGCCGTCGGGCCGAGGCCGCCGAGCGACGTGCGGGAGGCCGTCGAGGGCATGCGGTTCCTGGAACCGGACTACCGCATCTGGGGCGACTACGACGGCCGCGGCCTCGTGGTGCGCTCGCCGGAGCCCGTGGACTTCCACCCGACGAACAAGACGGTCAACGTCGTGCCCGTCGCGGCGATGATCGACTCCTCGGCGTACGCGACGGTCGCGACGCAGACCGTCGGCGTCTACCCGTTCCACCGCAAGGCCGAGATCCGCGACGCGCTGGCGACGGCGGGCGTGCAGCGCGTCGTGCGGCTCGGCGGCGCGCTGAAGGGCAGCATGGGAGCCCCGCACGACGCGATGTACCCGCTGCATCGCATGGTCAACTGGGTGGTGGACGACGATGCGTGAGATGCGACAGCGTCTGCTCGGAGGGTCGGGGCTCCGGGTCGGCGAGATGTGCCTCGGCACCATGACGTTCGGGAACGGCGGGCCGATCGACGGTGCGGACGAGACCGCCTGCCGAGAGATCTATGCCGCCTACCGATCGGCGGGCGGCAACTTCCTGGACACCGCCGACGTCTACGCGGGCGGCGGCAGCGAGGAGATCGTCGGACGGCTCGTCGCCGGGGAACGCGACGAGGTGGTGATCGCCACGAAGTTCACGCTCCCCACCGGAGCCGACGCCAACAGCGGAGGCGGCCACCGCAAGAGCCTGCGCCGCAGCGTCGAGACGAGCCTGCGCCGGCTGCGCACCGATCACGTGGATGTGCTGCTCCTGCACGCCTGGGACCGGTGCACTCCCGCCGAGGAGACACTGCGCGCCCTCGATGACCTCGTCCGCTCCGGCAAGGTCCTCGCCCTCGGCGTCAGCAACACACCGGCGTGGGTGGTCGCGCGGTCCCAGGCCATCGCCGAACTGCGCGGCTGGAGCTCCTTCTGCTCCCTTCAGGCCGAGTACTCGCTTGCCTCCCGTTCGGCGGACCGCGAGCTCCTGCCCATGGCGCGCGGGCTGGGGCTGGCGGTGACCGCGTCGAGTCCCCTGGCCCGGGGCCTGCTCGCGGGCAAGACCCCGGGCCCGTCGGGCGCGGCGTTCTTCCCCGCCTGGAAGCAGGGAGCCGACGCCGCGGCCGAGACCGCCGCCGAACTGGGCACGACCCCCGCCCGCGTCGCACTGGCCTGGCTGCTGCGCCAGGGCGTCATCCCCGTCCTCGGCGCCAGCCGCCCCGGCCAGCTCCACGACAACCTCGAAGCGCTGGACGTGCGGCTTGACGACACGCAGATGGAGCGGCTCGACACCGCCACCCGCGTCGATCCGGGCCATCCCCACTCCTTCCTGGAGACGCGCTGCCCGACCCTCTCCCCGTCCGCCTATCAGAGCTGACGGACGGAGGCGTCCCCACGATCGGCGGGGGAGACGGAGTGGCGGAGCAGGGGCGCCGCCGGAGGGCTGGGGAAGGCGTCGGCCCAGGCGGAGACCTCGGCGGAGGTGACGTCGCCGACGAGACCGGCGTAGGACAGGAGGGGATAGCGGTCGACGAGGGTGCGGAACTCCTGCCACTGGTCGGGTGACAGGAAGAGGCCGCCGATGGCCGGGAGGTCGGCGAGCGTCTCCACGTCCGTCACGGTGGCGGCGGAGACTTCGAGGTGACTCAGGCGGGGGAGGGTGCGCAGCTGCGCCACCTCGATGGGGTCCTCGGCCGCCACCGTCAGGGAGCGCAGGGAGGGATGGGCGGTCAGCGGTGTCAGGTCCGCGGAGCGCGCCGAGACGTCGAGGAGTTCGAGCGGCAGGCCGCGCAAGGGGCTCAGATCCAGTTCGCCCTTGCACTGGACCCTCAGGTACTTGAGGAGCGGCGCCTCCGCCAGGAGGGACAGGTCGACGGGGGCGTCGCAGCGGACGGTCAGATGCTGGAGCTTCGGGGTGATCGCGCCGGGGAGGTCGGCGAGGTCGATGACGCGCTTCTCGCGGATGCTCTGGGAGGCACCGTGCCAGCAGTCGGCCGTGAACTCCAGACAGGTCTCGCCGTCGTACTCCTCCAGGTCGTACTCCCCCGCCTCCAGCCACGCGAGCTGCCTGCGGAGCAGCGAGGTCACCGAGTCGGCGACGTAGCCGGGCCCGTCG
>JAFACJ010001062.1 GCA_023425615.1 Actinomycetes bacterium | reverse complement strand
TGCGGGCCACCTCGGTGCTCGCCCCCAACCCCTCCCCGATGACCCTGGTCGGGACGAACACCTGGATCCTCGCCGAGCCCGGCGCCCGCCGCGCCATCGTCGTGGATCCGGGCCCCAGGGACGTGCTGCATCTGCGCAAGGTGCTGAAGACCGTGCGGGAGCGGGATCTGGAGGTAGGCGAGGTCCTGCTGACCCACGGCCACCACGACCACGCGGCGGGGGCCCGCAGGTTCGCGCGGATGGCCAAGGCGCCCGTCCACGCCCTCGATCCCCAGCACCGCTACGGCGGCGAGGGGCTGACGGAGGGCGACGTGGTCGAGGTCGACGGCCTGGAGGTGCGCGTACAGCACACTCCCGGCCACACGGACGACTCCCTGTCCTTCTGGATCCCGGGTGACAGGGCGGTCCTGACGGGCGATACCGTCCTCGGCTACGGCACGACGGTCGTCCACAGCCTCGGCGACTACCTGGACTCCCTGGACAGGCTCCGCGATCATTCGGCGGAGCACTCCGTGGCCCGTATCCTCCCCGGCCACGGTCCCGTCCTGGAGGATCCCGTCGCCGCTCTCGACGGCTACATCGGCCACCGCCGATCCCGCCTCAAGCAGGTACAGGACGCCCTTGACGCCGGCGCGGCCACTCCCCGTGAGGTCGTCGAGATCGTCTACGCCGATGTGGACAAGGCGCTGTGGCCCGCCGCCGAATGGTCGGTCCAGGCCCAGATGGAGTATCTGCGCAGCCGCGCCTGAGCCGCCCGCCACCGGACGGGACGGCCCGGGCCGGCGACGTGGGGGGCGCCGGCCGGGCGGCCGTCGAGCGTTACTTGGAGCGCTTGCGGAGGCGTTTGATGTCGAGGATGACCACGGCGCGGGCCTCGATGCGCAGCCATCCGCGGGCGGCGAAGTCGGCGAGCGCCTTGTTGACGGTCTCACGGGAGGCGCCGACGAGCTGGGCGAGCTCCTCCTGGGTGAGGTCGTGGTGGACGTGGAGGCCGCTGTCGCCGGGCTGCCCGAAGCGCTCGGCGAGGTCGAGAAGTGCCTTGGCGACCCGTCCGGGGACGTCGGTGAAGACCAGGTCGGCCATCACCTCGTTGGTGCGGCGCAGCCGTTCCGACAGGGCCTGGAGGAGGGCGATGCCGACCTCCGGGTGCGCGGTCAGGAACGGGCGCAGGTCGTCGTGGCCCAGACCGGCCAGCCGGCACTCGGTGACCGCCACGGCGCCCGCGGTGCGGGGGCGGGGGTCGAAGAGGGACAGCTCGCCGAACATCTCGCCGGGGCCCAGCACGCTGAGCAGGTTCTCACGCCCGTCGGGCGCCATGCGGGTGAGCTTGACCTTGCCCTCGAGCACGACGTAGAGGCGGTCGCCCGTATCGCCCTCGTGGAACAGGCTCTGGCCGCGGGCGAGGCGGACCTCGCTGACATGGGCGCGCAACGCCTTGGCGCCCTGGTCGTCCAGAGCCTCGAAGAGAGGTGCCTTACTGAGTACTTCGATGTCGCGATCCGACACGCCTTTTCTCCTCCCGAACACTTATATGCCCAGTGTGACGCACCTCGCACCGAGCTGGTGAACGTGGGGTCCTGGCGCGCCGAACCTGACTTTACCGATCTGCCGCCGCGCTTTGACGTCGGCATCCCCGCAACCAGTTTACTAAGGGGTTACATCAGTACACATCGCGTACGTATCGCTTGTCAGAGGTCAATTTCTTGACAAACTGGACAGCAGCCTCGCGGCTGAGCCCTCCATGGAGGGCGGCGATGTCGATCAGGGTGCGGTCGACGTCCTTGGCCATACGGCCGGCGTCGCCGCAGACATAGAAGTGCGCGCCCTCCTGGAGCCAGTCCCACAGCCGGGCTCCGTGCTCGCGCATCCGGTCCTGCACATAGACCTTGGCCCGCTGATCACGGGAGAAGGCGAGGTCCAGCCGGGTGAGGAAGCCGTCGCCGTGCAGCAACTCCAGTTTCTCCCGGTGGTAGAAGTCGGTGGCGCGGCGCTGCTCGCCGAAGAACAGCCAGTTGCGGCCACGCGCGCCGCGGGCGAAGCGCTCCTCCAGGAAGCCGAGGAAGGGGGCGACACCGGTCCCGGGCCCGACCATGATCATGGGCGTGGACGGGTCGGCGGGCGGCCGGAAGTGCGGGGAGCGCTGGAGGGACACCGACACGGGGGCGCCGGGGTCGGCGTCGGCGAGGAAGGTGGAGGCGACGCCCTTGCGGATCCTGCCGCTCAGGTTCTCGAAACGCACGACGGAGACGGTCAGCCGCAGCTCGTCGGGGTCGGTCAGGGGGCTGGAGGAGATCGAGTAGCTGCGCGGGCTGAGCCGTTTCAGCACCGAGGCCCATTCCTCGGCCGACGCCTCGACGGGGAACTCCGCGACCACGTCCACGGCCTGGCGGCCCCAGCTCCACTGGGCCAGCTCGTTCTTGTTGTCGGGGCGCAGCAGCTTGCGCAGCAGCCGGTCGCCGGTGCGGTCGGCGAGGAAGCGCAGCAGGGAGGGGGTGATCCGGGTGAGATCGTGCTCGGAGAGGTCGGTCTCGGGTGCCATGCCGGTGAGCTTCAGCCACTCCTCGACCAGGTCGGGGCAGTTGCGAGGGCGGATGGTGAGGGCGTCTCCGACCTCGTAGGTGAGCCCGGTGCCGCTCAGGTCGAAGGTGAACTCGCGCACTTCCTTGGTGGCTCCGGGCAGGCTGAGCAGGCGGTTGCCCTTGAGCCGGGCCTTGACCGGCGCGTTCTTCGGCCTGGCGGCGGGCGCGGGAGCGGGCGCAGGAGCCGTGACGGGCGCTGCGGCCGGTCCCGCGAGGGCCTGGACGACCCGCTCCAGCCACTGCCGTGCCGGTGGCTCGTAGTCGGGCTCGCAGTCGACGCGAGGGGCGAGGCGGACGGCGCCCAGTTCGTCGAGGCGGGCGTCCAGACGGCGTCCGTGGCCGCAGAAATCGTCGTAGCTGGAGTCCCCGAAGGCGAGGACGGAGTAGCGGAGTCCGTCCAGGCGCGGGGCGTCCGGCGCGGCCAGCGACTCCCAGAACCCCGTCCCGTTGTCGGGGGCGTCGCCGTCTCCGAACGTACTGGTGATCACCAGCACCTCGGACGCCTCCTTCAGGGCGTGGGGTGAGGTCTCGTCCATGTTGACCAGGACCGTGTGCTTGCTGGTCTCCGCGAGCCGCCGGGCGGCGGAGGAGGCGAACTCCTCGGCGTTTCCGGTCTGGGAGGCCCACAGGATGAGCGTGGCGGGCCCCGAGGCGCTTGCCGCGGGCACCGCCGAGGGCTGGGTGCGCGAGTAGATCCCGGCGAGCATCCCGTTGATCCACAGGGGGGGGGCGGGGGCGAACGGCGCGTCCGGCGGGAGGACGGGCAGCTCCCCGGGGGCGGGGGGCGCCGCCTTCAGGCCGGCGAGGAAACCGCCGAGATACCGCCGCTCCAGCTCGCTGAGGACGGGCGGGGCGGGGTCGGCGAGGTCGAGGACGCCGGGCGCCGCGGGGACGGCGACCTTGGTGAGGGACACCGCGCAGACCTTCAGCTCCGGCTGGAAGGAGAGCGGATCCACGGCGTCGCTGGTGACGGCGTTGATGCTCAGGTACTCGCCGAACAGGTCGTTCCAGTGGAAGGGCGCGAAGCACGAACCGGGCAGGACGCGGTCGGAGACCACGGCGGGCAGGACGGCGCGGCCCCGGCGGGAGCCGATCTCCACCTGGTCGCCCTCGGAGACGCCCAAGGCCGCGGCGTCCGAGGGGTTGATCTCGATGAACGGCCCGGGATTGAGCCTGTTGAGCTTGTCGACCTTGCCGGTCTTGGTGAGGGTGTGCCACTGGTGCTGGAGGCGGCCGGTGTTGAGGACGAACGGGTAGTCGTCGTCAGGGAGCTCCTCGGGGTCCAGGTGCGGGCGGGGGAAGAAGACCGCCTTGCCGGTGGCCGTGGCGAAGCGCAGCCCGTCTCCGTCCAGGTAGCGGATGGGATTGCGGTCGTCGCCGTCGGGGGAGGCGGCGGGCCACTGGACGGGCGTCTCCTTCAGGCGGTCGTAGGTGACGCCGCGCAGGTCCCAGCCCGTGGCGGGGTTGTGGAAGCGCTTGATCTCCTCGAACACCTCCTCCGCGTCCGCGTAGGTGAAGGCGTCGGCGTAACCCATCTCACAGGCGACGCGGGCGATGATCTGCCAGTCGGGCAGCGCCTGCCCCGGCGGGTCGACCGCCTTGCGGGTCAGCGTCAGGTTCCGCTCGGAGTTGATCATGACTCCGTCGCCCTCGGTCCACAGGGCGGCGGGCAGGACGAGGTCGGCGTAGGCGTTGGTCTCGGTCTCGGCGAAGGCGTCCTGGACGACGACGAACTCGGCGGTCTCCAGGCCCTCGATGACGGTCCTGCGGCCCGCGACCGAGGCGACGGGATTGGTGCAGATGATCCAGCACGCCTTGATCGCGCCGTCGGCGAGCCGCTCGAACATCTCGATCGTGCCCTTGCCGACGTCCGTGCGCAGGGTGCCCTCGGGCAGCCCCCACAGGTCCTCGGTGAAGCGGCGGTCGGCCTCGGCCAGGACGCTGCGCTGTCCGGGCAGGCCGGGGCCCATGTAGCCCATCTCACGGCCGCCCATGGCGTTGGGCTGGCCGGTGAGGGAGAACGGGCCGCTGCCGGGGCGGCAGATCGCGCCGGTGGCCAGATGCAGGTTGACCAGGGCGTTGGTGTTCCAGGTGCCGTGCGTCGACTGGTTGAGGCCCATCGTCCAGCAGGACATCCACTCGCCCGCCTCCCCGATGAGGCGTGCCGCCGCGCGCAGGTCGGCCTCGGGGATGCCGGTGAGCCGCGAGACGACGGCAGGGGGGTAGTCGGCGAGGAACTCCGGCATCGCCTCCCAGCCCTCGGTGTGGGCGGCGATGAACTCCTCGTCCACGGCACCGTCCGCCACGAGCAGGTGGAGGAGGCCGTTCAGGAGGGCGAGATCCGTGCCGGGCCTGACCTGGAGGAACAGGTCGGCCTTGGCGGCGGTGGCGGTGCGGCGCGGGTCGACGACGATGAGCTTCGCGCCCGCCTTGACCCGCTCCATCATGCGGAGGAAGAGGATGGGGTGGCAGTCCGCCATGTTCGAGCCGATCACCAGGAAGACGTCGGCGTGCTCGAAGTCCTGGTAGGAGCCGGGCGGCCCGTCCGAGCCCAGCGAGAGCTTGTAGCCGGTGCCCGCGCTGGCCATGCACAGCCGCGAGTTGGACTCGATCTGGTTGGTGCGGACGAAGCCCTTGGCCAGCTTGTTGATCAGGTACTGGGCCTCAAGCGACATCTGCCCCGAGACATAGAAGGCCAGCGCGTCCGGGCCGTGCTCGTCGACGATCGCCCGGAACCCGGCGGCGGTCTCGGTGATGGCGGCGTCGGCGTCCAGCCGTTCGTGACCGCCGTCGGCGCGGCGCAGCGCGGTGGTGAGCCGTCCGGGGGCCGCGAGCATCTCGGCGGTGGTCGCGCCCTTAGTGCACAGGCGGCCGGAGTTCGCCGGGTGCGACTTGTCGCCCGACGCCTTGACGACGCGGCCGTCCTGGACTTCGAGCACCATCCCGCAGCCGACCCCGCAGTACGCGCAGACGGTCTTCACGCTGGTAGAGGTCACCCTCAGAACGGTAGGAACGTCTCGTTACCGGCATGTGACATTGCCCTGTAACGCGACGTTACGACTGTCACACAACGTCTTTTGCGGTCCGGTGAGGTCAGGCCGGATAGACCCGGGTCTCGGTGGCCTTCACCGAGGTCCACACCTCCTCGCCGGGGCCGAGCGCCAGTTCCGCGACGGCAGCGGGGGTGATGTCGGACATCGCGCGGATCGGACCGTCCAGCAGGACCCGGACGCGGTCGCCGTGCTGCTCGACGCCTTCGACGACCGAACGCCACAGGTTCCGCGGGCCGCCGTCCGGACGCGACCGGTGGAGCGCCACGGAGGCGGGGGAGAACGCGACGAACACCGGGCCCTCGGCACCCTCGGTGACGCTCAGCTCCAGGCCGTCCAGCGCCACCCGGTTCCCGTGCCCGGTGCCGCGGTAGAGGTTCAGCCCGACGAGCCGCGCCACGTAGTCGGTACGGGGCCGCCGCGCCACCTCGGCGGGGGCGCCCTCCTGGACGATCCGCCCGCCCTCGATGACGATCAGCCGGTCGCAGAGCACCATCGCGTCCAGCGGGTCGTGGGTGACCAGCACGGCGGCACCGGGGAAGTCCGCCAGATGCCCGCGCAGCCCGGCCCTGACCTCCAGCCGGGTGCGGGCGTCCAGCGCGGCCAGCGGCTCATCCAGCAGCAGCAGCCGCGGCTCCACCGCCAGCGCCCGCGCCAGCGCCACCCGCTGGGCCTGGCCGCCCGACAGCTCACGCGGCCTCGCCTTCTCCATCCCGGTGAGCCCCACCCGCTCCAGCCACGCGGCCGCCGCCTTCCGCGCCTCCCCTGCCTTCCGGCCCCGGCTGCGCGGCCCGAACGCGACGTTCTCCAGCACCGACAGATGCGGGAACAGGAGGTAGTCCTGGAAGACCATCCCCACGGGCCGCTTCTCGACCGGCCGGTCATCCAGCCGCTCCCCGTCGAGCTCGACCCGTCCCTCGTCCAGGCGCACCAGTCCCGCCAGCGCCCGGAGCGCCGTGGTCTTGCCCGCCCCGTTGGGTCCCAGCAGCGCCACGACCTCCCCTCCCGCCACCTCGAACGCCACGTCCAGCCGGAACGCCTCACGCCGCACCCCGAGCCGTGCCGAGAGCACCACGCCACCATCCCCTTCTCGCGCACCGTCGCTCATGTTCTAGGGGATCCAGCGGTCGCGGAGGGTGGCGAGGACGGTGACGGAGACGGCGAGCAGGACGAGGCTGAGGACGATGGCGGCCTCCGGGTCGGTCTCCAGGGCCAGGTAGACGGCGAGGGGCATGGTCTGGGTGCGCCCGGGGAAGTTGCCGGCGAAGGTGATGGTGGCGCCGAACTCCCCGAGGGCGCGGGCCCAGCACAGGACGGCGCCGGCCAGGACGCCGGGGGAGACCAGCGGCAGGGTGACACGGCGGAAGACCGTCCAGCGCGACGCGCCGAGGGTGGCGGCAGCCTCCTCGTAGCGGCGGTCGGAGGCGCGCAGCGCGCCCTCGACGCTGATCACCAGGAAGGGCAGGGCGACGAACACCTGGGCCAGCACGACCCCGGCCGTGGTGAAGGGGAAGGTGATGCCGAACGCCGCGTCCAGGGGGCGGCCGAGGACGCCGTTGCGGCCGAGGACGAGCAGGAGCGCGACACCGCCCACCACCGGCGGCAGCACCAGGGGGACGGTGATCAGCGCGCGGACCAGGCGCCGGGCGGGGAAGTCGGCGCGGGCCAGCACCCAGGCGAGCGGCACGCCGAGGACCAGGCAGACGGCGGTGGAGAGGGTCGCCGTCCACAGGGACAGGCGGAGCGCCTCCAGGACCTGCGGCTCGGCCAGCCGGGAGGGGAGGGTGGCCCAGGGGGCGCGGAGGAGCAGCCCGGCCAGGGGCAGGATGAGGAAGGCGAGTCCCGCGGCCGCCGGCAGCGCCAGCATCCAGGGGATCCGCCAGGAGACACCGCTTCGCATGGGCCGAAGCTACGGGGCGTCGAATCCGGCGCCGGTGAACACCGCCGCCGCCTGCCGGGAGAGCACCAGCTTCACGAACTCACCGGCCAGGCCGGCGGCCGGTGCCTTCTTCAGCGCGGCGATCGGGTAGTCGTTGATCGCCTTCTCGGCCTCGGGGAACTCGATGCCCTTGACCTTGTCCCCGGCCGCCTTGACGTCGGTGCGGTAGACGAGCGCGGCGTCGACCTCGCCGAGGGTGACCTTGGTGAGGGTCGCCTTGACGTCCTGCTCCAGGGTGACCGGCTTGACCTTGAGCCCCGCCGCGTCCAGCGCCTTGAGCGCGGCGGCGCCGCACGGCACCTGCTCGGCGCAGAGCGCGACCTTGACGGCCGGGTCGGTGAGGTCCTTGAGCTCGTCGACCTTGCCGGGGTTGGCCGCGGGGACGGCGATCTCCAGCCGGTTGCGCACGAAGACCGAGGGCTCGGCGGAGGTGAGGGAGGCGTCGGTGACGGTCTTCATGGTGGCGGGGCTGGCTGCGGCGAAGACGTCGGCGGGCGCGCCCTGGACGATCTGCTGGGCGAGGGTCGCGCTGGAACCGAAGTTGAAGCGCACCTTGACGCCGGGGTGCGCCTTCTCGAACTCCGCGCCGAGGCTGGTGAAGGTCTCGGTGAGCGAGGCCGCCGCGAAGACGGTGACCGTCTCGGGCTTCTCGGCCTGCTCGTCGTCGGACTCCGACGAGCAGGCCGTGAGGGCCAGGGGGATGAGGAGGACCAGGGCACTCAGGCGGCGGAACGTGGGGGGCTCCTTCATTCGGGGATCTCCACGACGACGTTCGTGGACTTGATGACCGCGACGGCCAGGACGCCGGGTTCGAGACCGAGGTCGTCGGCCGCCTGCCGGCTCATCAGGGAGACCACCCGGAACGGTCCCGCGGCCAGTTCGACCTGGGCCATGAC
>JAFACJ010001024.1 GCA_023425615.1 Actinomycetes bacterium | reverse complement strand
GCGCGGGCCACGGCCTCCGGCCAGGGCGCGGCGAGCAGGTGCACCGGGGCACCTCCTTCCAGCCACGCCTTCCGCTCCTCGTCGGGCAGCGAGCGGTAGAGCAGATGGGCGGCGTGGCCCGACTGGGCCGCGGCCTTGCCGGTGCTCATGCCCGCGTCCGGATTGAGGACGATCGCGGCGTAGGGGGCGTCCGGTACGGGGAGGTCGGCGTGTTCGAGGTCGGTGCCGGCCACCTGGAGCTTGGAGATGGCGACGGGCACCTCGGTCACGGGGCCGGGGGCGAAGGCGCGGACCTGCGCGCCCGCACGGGAGGCGGTGACGCCGGGGAGGTCCTGCACGTCACGCCAGCGCGCTCCCCTGGCACGCCGCACGACCTTGCGGATCCGGCCGTCCTCCCAGCGGCGCACCTCGGGCGCGAACCCGGGGTCGGCCAGCAGGCGGACGACGGCCGAGGCCACCGCCGCGCAGACCGCCTCGTGTGACGGCGGTTCGGTCTTCTCCACCCGGACTGCCAGTTGCAAAGCCCACGGCGGCTCGCCCTCGGGGTCGTCGTGAACGACGGGCGGATGCTCGATCATGGGTGCCTAGGCTAGAGCAGGACGGAGGGGTGGCTGTGCAGCGGATTTCGTCACGGGAGGTCTACCGCAACCGGTGGCTGAGCCTGAGGGAGGACGAGATCAGGCATCCGGACGGCTCCCCCGGCCTGTACACGGTGGTGGACAAGCCGACGGCCGCCTGCGTCATCCCCTACGAGAACGACGGGTTCCATCTCATCGAGCAGTACCGCTACCCGCTGGGCCGCCGCTCCTGGGAGTTCGTGCAGGGCACCTGGCCCGCCGACGGGCCGCCCGGGGAGGCGCTGGCCCGCGCGGAGCTGGCCGAGGAGACGGGCCTGCGCGCCGGCACGCTGACCCTGCTCGGCAGGGTCGCGATCGCACCCGGGCTGACCAGCCAGGAGTGCGATGTCTTCCTGGCGACCGGGCTGACCCAGGGTCCGGTCGACCGCGAGGACACCGAGCAGGAGATGGACCAGCGCTGGTTCTCCCTCGATGAGTTCGCGAAGCTCGTCCGGGACGGGAGGGTCTGGGACAACACCACCCTCGCCGCCTTCGCCCTCTTCACTCTCCGTGCTCGTCCCGAGGAATCCTGAACGGGCCGTCTTAGCCCGGTCTCTTCCTGGGTAGGGAAACGACCGTCATATGACGCCTTCGGGGGTGGGCTACCGGAGCGGGAGGCCGGGACTTGACTGCCACGCACACGATTCCCGGGACGGGGACGTACTTCGTCGGTATCGACATGCCTCCCGGCAGGTACCGCTGCACCGACGGCAGGGGCGGCTGGTGGGTGCTGTTCCGCGGCGAGGCCGGCGACCATCCGGTGGGCGTGTGGCCGCTTGACCCCGGCCCCGCCGAGGTCGAGATCTCCGCCGGCGACTTCGCGTTCGAGACGCGCGTGCCGTCGTCCTGGACGCTGGTCGCGCCGGTCGGCGAGGTGGCGCGGACGCCGCGCCCGGTCACCGACCCGACGCTGCGCACCGAGCTGGACTCCCTGGTGGCGCGGCGCGGCCCGCTGCTGCGGCTGGGGCCGCCCGCGCTGCTTGCCGTGTCCTTCGCCTGCTTCGCGCTGCTGGGCGGCGTGTGGCCGTGGCTGGTCCTGCCCCTGGCGCTGGGGGCGTTCGGCTCCCGGCGGCTGCTGGACGACATGCGCCGCGCCCGCGCGCTGAACGCGCGCGCCGACCGCTATCTGACGCCCGAGGACTTCGACGCCGAGGCGGCCGAGCTGCTGGTGCGGGCCCAGGGCGCGGTCGAGCGGGTGCGCGGCGCCCAGGTCGTCAAGGAGGGCCTGCTGGAGGGCATCGACCCGGAGGTCGAGCTGCCCCGCCAGGAGTGGGAGATCGCCCAGGTCCTGGCCCGCCAGTCGCGGCTGCGCCGCGAGGCCGCCGACCTGCCGCCGGCGCCCGAGCTCGCCGACGTGCAGAAGGCGCAGCGCGAGAAGCTCCAGGTCTCCGTCGCGGCGGTCACCCGCCGTATCGAGGCGCTGGAGGACTACGCCCAGCGCACCCTGGAGGCGGACGCCGCCTACCGCGCCTGCCGTGCCCTGGAGGAGCTGTCCTCCCGCGAGCACGAGTACGACGAACTGCTGGCCGGCACCGTCCGCGACGACCTCGCCGTCCCCGCCATCGAACGTCTCACCGCCCAGAGCGACGACCTCCTGCACACCCTGCGCGGCCGCCTCGCCGAGGCCACCGAGGCGGCCCGCGTCACCCTGCCCCGCCCGGCCTCCGCGGAGGAGGACGGGCGCGAGCCGGTGTGAGCCGGGGTCAGCCCGCGCCGTAGACGGGTTCGGGCGCCGGGGCCTCGGCGATGAGCTCGTCGATGACGGGGCCGAGTTCGGCGGGGTCCCAGCGGGCTCCCTTGTCGGCGCGGGGACCGTGGCGCCAGCCGTCGGCCAGGCCGATGATCCCGCCCTCGACCTCGAAGACGCGGCCGGTGACATGCCCGGAGCCCGTGCTGCCCAGCCAGGCGACCAGGGGCGAGACATTGCCGGGGTGCATGGCGTCGAAGCCCTCGTCGGGCCGCGCCATCATCTGGGCGAAGACCTCTTCGGTCATCCGGGTGCGGGCGGAGGGGGCGATGGCGTTGACGGTGACGCCGTAGCGCGCCATCTCGGTGGCGGCGATGAGGGTGAGGGCGGCGATGCCCGCCTTGGCCGCGCCGTAGTTGCCCTGGCCGACCGAGCCGAGCAGGCCCGCGCCCGAGGAGGTGTTGATCACGCGGGCGTCCACCGCGCGCCCGGCCTTGGACTCCTCGCGCCAGTGGGCGGCGGCGTGGCGCAGCGGTGCGAAGTGGCCCTTCAGATGGACCCTGACGACGTCGTCCCATTCCCGTTCGGACATGGAGACGATCATGCGGTCGCGGACGAATCCCGCGTTGTTCACCAGGACGTCCAGCCGCCCGAAGGTGGTCAGGGCGGTGCGGATGAGGGATCCGGCGCCCTCCCAGTCCGCGACGTCGTCGCCGTTGGCGACGGCCTCGCCGCCGAGTTCCTTGATCTCGGCGACCACCGCGTCGGCGACCTCGCTCTCCCCGCCGCCGCCGTCCAGGGCGGTGCCCAGGTCGTTGACGACGACCTTCGCGCCCTGGCGGGCGAACTCCAGGGCGTGTTCGCGGCCGATGCCGCGTCCGGCGCCCGTGACGATGACCACCCGGCCTTCGCAGAGCATCTTCAACCCCTCTCGCGTGTGTGCTGCTGGACGATGTACTGCCACGCGGCCTGTTCGCCGCCGCCGTCGACGGACAGCGTGCCGCCCGTGACATAGGGTTCGGAGGCCAGGTAGAGGCAGGCGCGGGCGACGTCGTCGGGCACCGCCATGCGCCCGCCCGGGATCGTCCCCTGGATCTCCTTGAGCGCCTGTTCTCCGCCGTAGTGCCCGGCCAGGTCCTCGCCGCTGTCGGCGAGCCCGACGACGAGGGTGTTGACCCGGATCCGCGGCGCCCATTCCACCGCCAGGCAGGCGGCCAGGTGGTGAAGTCCGGCCTTGGCCGCGCCGTAGGCGGCGGTGCCCGGCGACGGGCGGGTCCCGCTGACGCTGCCGATCATGATGATCGCGCCCTCGTCCATGAGTCCGTGCGCGGCCTGTGCGACGTGCAGGGGCGCCAGGAGGTTGAGGTCGATGATGCGCCGGTGCAGTTTCGGCGGCGCTTCGGCTGCCATGGCGTACGGGGATCCCCCGGCGTTGTTGATGACGACGTCGAGCCTGCCGTACCGCTCACGCACCGTTTCGATGAGGCGTGCCACGTCGTCGGGGTCGCACACGTCGCAGGGGACGAACACCGCCTCGCGCCGTTCGAAGTCGAGCTCCACCGACGGCGCCGCCTGCGGGGTGCGGCGCGCGCACACCACGACCTCCGCCCCCGCCCGCAGGAAGGCACGGGCGATGCCCGCGCCGATGCCCTTCGTGCCGCCGGTGACCAGGACGACCCTGCCCCGGTAGTCGTAGGTAACCGTCATGATCCTCCTTCGGCGCCGGAGGACACCTTACCAAGCAAGCGTTAGGTAGCGCACGGGGGGGTTCATCCGAGAACTGGATGAACCCCCAATCTCGCCTATCTGAACATCAGCGGATGAGTGAGAATCGCCCTTTTCCTCAGGGGCGATCAAGCACCATCCTGACGAAGATCACCGATCGTTCTCCCCGAGGAGCTTCCGTGACATCCCCTCATCCGACGTCCCCGCGGCGGGCGTCACGCCTCGGCTGGCTGCTGTCGGCCCTGAGCCTGCCCGTGGCGCTGGCCGCGGCGCCCCCCGCGCACGCGGCCTCGGCCGACCTCGTCATCGCCGAGGTCTACGGAGGCGGCGGCAACTCCGGCGCCGTCCTCACCCACGACTTCATCGAACTGGCGAACGCCGGCGCC
The DNA here is from genome assembly GCA_023425615.1 of Actinomycetes bacterium. Lineage (GTDB taxonomy): Bacteria > Actinomycetota > Actinomycetes > Streptosporangiales > Streptosporangiaceae > Actinocorallia. Next base: position 182 of record JAFACJ010001024.1, on the reverse strand, counting down.
GCGCCCCTGGACCTGGGCGGCTACAGCGTCCAGTACATCTCCGCCTCCCCCGGCGCCTCCACCACCTGGCAGGTCACGCCGCTGTCGGGCACCGTCCCGGCGGGCGGCAGGTTCCTGGTGCAGGAGGCCGTCGGATCGGGCGGGTCGCTGGCGCTTCCCGCGCCCGACGCCACCGGGCCCAT
>JAFACJ010000603.1 GCA_023425615.1 Actinomycetes bacterium | reverse complement strand
ACAAGATCGACCTGCCGGCGGCGCAGCCGGAGAAGGTCGCCGAGGAGATCTCCGGCCTGATCGGCTGCGACCCGGCGGAGGTGCTGCGGGTCTCGGGCAAGACGGGCGTGGGCGTGCCCGAGCTGCTGGACAAGATCGTCGCCGAGGTCCCGGCCCCGACGGGCGACGCCGACGCCCCCGCCCGCGCGCTGATCTTCGACTCGGTCTACGACACCTACCGCGGCGTTGTCACCTACGTCCGGGTCGTGGACGGCCGGATCACCCGGCGCGAGAAGTCCCTCATGATGTCGACGGGCGCCGCGCACGACACCCTCGAGGTGGGGGTGATCTCGCCGGAGCCGATCCCGACCGAGGGCCTTGGCGTCGGCGAGGTGGGCTATCTCATCACCGGCGTGAAGGACGTCCGCCAGGCGCGGGTCGGCGACACCGTCACCATGGCCTCGCGCCAGTCGCCCGAGCCGCTCGGCGGGTATGAGAACCCCAAGCCGATGGTCTACTCCGGCCTGTATCCGGTCGACGGCGATGAGTACCCCGAACTGCGCGACGCGCTGGACAAGCTGCGCCTGAACGACGCGGCCCTGGTCTATGAGCCCGAGACGTCGCTGGCGCTGGGCTTCGGCTACCGCTGCGGCTTCCTCGGCCTGCTCCACATGGAGATCGTCCGCGAGCGCCTGGAGCGCGAGTTCGGGCTGACGCTGATCTCCACCGCGCCCAGCGTCATCTACCGGGTGATCCTGGAGAACGGCCAGGAGCACACCGTCACCAATCCCAGCGAGTACCCGGCCGACGGCAAGATCGCCCATGTGTACGAGCCGGTCGTCAGGGCCACGGTGCTCACCCCGACGGAGTTCATCGGCACGATCATGGAGCTGTGCCAGGGCCGGCGCGGTGTGCTCCGGGGCATGGACTACCTGTCGGAGGACCGTGTCGAGATCAAGTACACGCTGCCCCTCGGCGAGATCATCTTCGACTTCTTCGACCAGCTCAAGTCCCGCACCCGCGGCTACGCCAGCCTCGACTACGAGCCCGCGGGCGAGCAGGAGTCCAAGCTGGTGAAGGTCGACATCCTGCTGCAGGGCGAGTCGGTCGACGCCTTCAGCCAGATCGTGCACGCCGACAAGGCGCGCGAGTACGGCCTGATGATGACCACCAAGCTCAAGGAGCTCATCCCCAGGCAGCAGTACGAGGTGCCGATCCAGGCGGCGATCGGCTCCCGGGTGATCGCCCGCGAGAACATCCGCGCCATCCGCAAGGACGTCCTCGCCAAGTGCTACGGCGGCGACATCTCCCGTAAGCGCAAGCTGCTGGAGAAGCAGAAGGAGGGCAAGAAGAAGATGAAGACCATCGGGCGGGTCGACGTCCCGCAGGAGGCCTTCGTCGCTGCCCTCTCCACAGGCAGTTCCGCGGACAAGCCGAAGAAGTAGCCGCAGGCAGGACGGCCGTGCGGCGGTGCTCGGAGCGGGCGTCCCGGGATTGAACCTTCCGGGCGCCCGCCGCGTCAGAAGCGGGAAAGGACGAGCCCCCGCCGGCATGACGAGAAACGAGCCCAGGCATGAGCGATCCCTACGGGAATCCCTACGGCCAGCAGCCCTATGGCCAGCAGCCTCACGGGCAGCAGCCGTACGGCCAGCAGCCACCCTATGGTCAGCCGACTCCGCCACCGTACGGTCAGCCGACCCCACCGCCCTATCTACCGCAGCAGCCCTTCGTGCAGGCGGGTCCGCCGGTCTCGCCGGAGGACGAGCGGACCTTCTCGATGGTGGCGCATCTGGGCCAGATCCTGCTGAGCTTCGTCGCCCCGCTGCTGGTCTACGTGATCTACAAGGACCGTTCGCAGTACATCCGCTGGCACTCCTCGCAGGCGCTGAACTTCGCCATCACCGGGTTCATCTACACGATGGGCGTGCTGTTCATCTCGCTGTTGACGTTCGGTCTCGGTTTCCTGCTGTTCATCCCGCTGGGCATCATCGAGCTGGTCTACCTGGTCCAGGCGACGGTCGCCGCCAACCGCGGTGAGTGGTTCCGCTACCCCGGCTGGCTCGCCCTGCCGATGGTGAACTGACGCAGAACAAAGGAGATGGGGCGCTCGGGAGGGTTCTGTCCCGCAAAGGCCGGGAAACCCTTAGATCATGACGGATCTCAGAACGCTCGCCGAGCGCCACCTGTCCCAGGCGAAGGCCGACAAGAACGGGCGCAGTGCCCATATGTTCCTGCATGAGGGTCCGCTGCGTCAGACGGTGATCGCGTTGACCGAGGGCTCCCGGCTGGAGGAGCACGTCTCGCCGCACGCGGCGAGCCTGCAGGTGATCACCGGCCGTGTCGTCCTCACCTCGGGGGTGGGCGACACCGAGCTGGGCGCGGGTGAGCTGGCGCCGGTCCCGCCCGAGCGGCACGGTCTGACCGCGGCCGAGGACTCGGTCATCCTGCTCACCACGGTCAAGGGCTGAGAACTTCACCAAATCGAGTCTTCCTGGTGTCCTGAATAGGCCGTGACCACGCGTTCTGTGGTGAAAACTGAGCGTCGTGGGTCACACACTCTTGCACCAGATCCTCGTCTCGGACCTCGTCACGCCGGTGATGCTCGCCGAATACGCGGACATGACGACCAAGACGGACGCGACAGTCAAGCTCGAGGACGGGACCTGGATCCACACCGACCTGGCGGTCTACTGCGAGGCACAGGACCGCGAGGGGTTCGTGGAGGGCGCCCCGCTCCTGGCCGTCGAGGTGACCTCCCCCGCCTCCCGGGTACGCGACCTCGGGGGCAAGCGAGAGCTGTACGCCAGATACGGGGTGCCCTGCTACTGGGTGGTCGATCTGGCGGAGGACGGCGTGCGGGTGCACATCCACGCGCGGCGCGGCGGGCGGCTCCTGGAGCAGGCGGTGGTGCGGACGGGAGAGTCGGTGCGGCTCACCGAACCATTCAAGATCGACATCAGGCCGGACCGCCTCTTCAGCGGGCTTCCCCCGTGGCGCGGCCCGGTCGAGGGAGCGTACATGGCGCATGAGAACGGCCCGGACCTGCCCGCACCGCAGGACTTCTTCGAGGTCGACTCCTTCATCCGGCGCTGGCCGACGGGCACGGAGAAGGTGGAACTGGAGGACGGGCAGGCCATCTTCTACGGACGCTGGGACGAGCGCGACGTGGAGACCGCACAGCGCGCCTACCCGGGCCGGGTGGTGCGGCTGGACCAGCGGCCCGGTGCTCCGGGCACGATGCGCGTCCTGCCCGCGGCGTCGGCCACCGAGACGGTGCCGCAGCGGATCCTGGAGTTCGACCACGCCGGTGACCGCTGAGCACGACGGGACGGGGAGGTCCGGCGCGCCTGTAACACTGGGGGCATGCCGTCGATCCTCCCCGAAGGGGACCCCATGCCCGCCGACGGGCGGCTGCCCGAAGCCTCGCTCGCCGGTTTCGGCACCCGCCCCTTCGGCTTCTACGTGCACGTCCCGTTCTGCGTGACGAGGTGCGGCTACTGCGATTTCAACACCTACACGGCGACGGAACTGGGTCCGGGCGCCTCACGTGACTCGTACGCCGACACGGTGATCTCCGAGATCCGCTTCGCCCGGAAGGTCCTGGGCGAGGCGGAGGCGCCCGTTCAGACGGTCTTCGTCGGCGGCGGCACGCCCACCCTGCTGCCGCCGCAGGACCTCGGACGCGTCCTGAGGGCCGTCCGCGAGGAGTTCGGCCTGGCCGAGGGCGCGGAGATCACCACCGAGGCCAACCCCGAGACGGTCGGCCCCGCCTCTCTGGAGGGCCTCCTGGAGGCAGGCTTCACCCGGATCTCCTACGGGATGCAGAGCGCCAAGGAGCACGTCCTGAAGGCGCTGGACCGCACGCACACCCCCGCGCGGGTCCCCCTGGTGGTCGAGCAGGCGCGCCGGGCGGGGTTCGGCCACGTCAACCTCGACCTGATCTACGGCACCCCCGGCGAGAGCGACGACGACTGGCGCGAGTCGCTGGAGCAGGCGCTGGCGGCCGGGCCCGACCACGTGTCCGCCTACGCGCTGATCGTCGAGGAGGGCACGAGGCTCGCCGCCCGCGTCGCGCGCGGCGAACTGGACGAGCCCGACGACGACGCCATGGCCGACCGGTATCTGATCGCCGACGAACTCCTGGAGAAGGCGGGGATGGGGTGGTACGAGCTGTCCAACTGGGCGCTGCCCGGCGGGGAGTGCCGCCACAACCTGCTGTACTGGCAGGGCGCCGACTGGTGGGGCGCCGGTCCCGGCGCGCACGGGCACATCGGCGGCACCCGCTGGTGGAACGTCAAGCACCCGGCGGCGTACGCCCGGCGGCTGGCCGAGGGGATCACCCCCGCGCACGCCAGGGAGGTCCTCGACGCCGACACGCGGCGGCTGGAGCGCGTCCTGCTGGAGCTGCGGCTGCGCACCGGCTGCCCGCTGGAGCTGCTGGACGGGCCGGCGGTCCGCGAGCAGGAGGAGCGCGGCCTGCTGACCCGCCGGGACGGCAGGGCCGTGCTCACCGTGCGGGGCAGGCTGCTCGCGGACGCCGTCGTCCGCGACCTCACTTGATGATCGGCCAGGCCAGGAGGGCGGGCAGCCGGTGCCAGTCGCCCCGGTTGACCTTGGTGGCGCTGAAGACCACCAGGCACATCGCCAGCGTCACCCACCCGGCGGCGATCCACAGGAAGAAGTCGGCCCACTGGTAGAGGAAGACCGAGACGCCGAAGACGATCCCGGTGCTGAGGGCGAGGTTGAGCGCCTGGCGGCCGTGGTGGCGGGCGTAGGCCGACCGGTTCTTCTTGGTCAGGTAGACGTACAGCGGCGGGAGCGCCCACAGCAGGAACTGGCCGATGTAGGCGGTGAGCGCCCACTGGCGCTCGTCCGGGGTGGTGGGGCCGCCGTGCGAGCCGGCGGCGTACCCGTCCGGGAGCCGGACGGTGGGGGTGGGGCGCGGTTGGCGGGGATGGCGGGGCA
>JAFACJ010000823.1 GCA_023425615.1 Actinomycetes bacterium | reverse complement strand
GTGTCACCCCGCGTCGTGGATCATGCCCCGGTGGTCGTCGTCAGCTGGAGGTTTCCGCGGCCACCTTCTCCTCGGCGTCGTCCGCCGTCTTGGCCGCCGGCTTGTCGGCCGCGGCGGCGTTGTTGGGGACACCCGGCACGATGCCGGCCAGGCCGGAGAGCATCTGCCCGAGCTGCGAGGTGACCGCGTCCTTCTGCCGGGTGAGGTCCTCGACCTCGCGGCGAGCCGCCTGGGTGGTCAGCTCCGCCTCGGTGCGGGCCTCGTTGAGCAGGCGCTGGGACTCGGCGCGAGCCTCGTTCAGCGTCCGCTCGGCCAACGCCTTGGCCTTCTCGATCGTCTCGGTCGCGTTGCGCTCCGACTCCACCCGCCGGGCCTCGGCGCGCTGCTCGATCTCCTTGGCTCGCTCCTGCGCGGCGCGGGCCCGCTGCTCGGCCTCGCTGACCAGCTTTTGGGTCTGCGCGACCTGGGCGGCGTGCCGCTCCGACTCCTCGCGCTCGGCCTTCTCCCGCCGCTCGGCAAGCTGTAGCTCAAGGGCCTGGAGGTCCTTGTCGCGCTTGTCGCGGGCGTCGGTCAGCAGCTTCGTCGCCTCGGCGCGCTTCTCCTCGGCCTCGCGGGCGGCCTTGGCCCGCTGCTGAGTGATCTCGCGCTCGGCGGTGGCCCGCAGGGTGGCCACCTCCCGCTCGACGGTCGACTTCAGCTCGGCCACCTCGTGGGCGGTCACCGTACGCAGCTGCTTGGTCTCGCGCTCCGCGTCGGCACGCAGCGTGTCGGCCTCGCGGCGGGCCTGGACCCGGACCTCGGCGGCCTCCCGCTCGGCGGCGGTGCGGAGGTTGCCGGCCTCCCGCTCGGCGGTGGCCTTCATCGCCGCCGCCTCGGCACGCGCCTTGTCGGTGATCTCCCGCGCTTCGAGGCGGGCGGCGGAGAGGATGCCCTCCGACTCACGCTTGGCCTCGTTGCGGGGGTCGGTGGCCTGCTCCTCGGCGAGCCGGAGGATCTGCTCGACCCGGGTGCCGAGGCCGGACAGCGTGGGGCGGCTGTTCTCCTCGAGCTGCTTGCTGGTGTCGGTGAGCTTCTGCTCCAGGGCGGTGAGCCGCTGCTCGGACTGGCGGAGCCGGCGCTGGGCGTCGTTGAGCGCCTGCTCGGCGTCGGCGCGGTCCTTGTTGGCCTGACTCAGCGCGGCGTTCAGCCGGCCGATGAAGTCGTCGACCTGGCCGGTGTTGTATCCGCGCAGGCCAACCGTGAAATCTGGCTGCGAGTTCGCGTTATCGAAGAACGCGAGAGGGGAGGACTGCTGCTGGGGCATTGGGACATACTGGCAGACCCCCCGGGGTGCTTCGCAAGAGTGGGTCGTCCTTTGCCGTCCGGTTTACATGGTCAACTCCTGCGGTCGCCGGAACCCCGTGCCGACCGGCGATCTTGCCAGCTCGGGGAGGAGCCCGACGGTACGGAGCGTGACGTGAAAAAAGGTGTCGCGGCTATCGATCCGCTGCTTTGTTTTCCCCGCGCTGCGGCCGTCGCGAATGGGCGCGGCGTCGGGACATGGAAAGCCATTGCCCGTTCGCCGAAAGGCCATCCCCGGCTCGTCCGTCAGGCCAGGGTCCGCGGAGCCCGTTGAGCGCATCACGTCGGTCGATGAATGGCGGCGGCGGGTCGCGGCCGGAAACGCACTCGATCCCGGATCGCGTGGCCTCCGTCGGGGTGCGGGGTGTGGTGGTTCGCTCGATCCGGGATCGAGTGGTCTTCGGTGGGGTGCGAGGCCACTCGATCCCGGATCGAGCGCGATCTCCGGCTCGTGGGTCTCAGCAGCGCGGCCCAACCGATGCTCGGGTCACGCGCCGTTCGGATGCGGGGCGGGTTCGACGAGTTCGACCAGGACACCGCCGGCGTCCTTGGGGTGGACGAAGTTGATCCGTGAGCCCGCGGTGCCACGCCGGGGCGTGTCGTACAGCAGCCGCAGGCCGCGTTCCCGAAGCGCCGCGCAGGCCGCGTCGACGTCGGCCACGGTGTACGCCACCTGCTGCACGCCCGGACCGTTGCGGTCGAGGAACCTGGCGATGGTCGACTCCGGGGTCAGCGGGGCGAGTAGTTGCAGGCAGCCGCCCTCCGTGGTCGGCCCGACCGCCAGCATCGCCTCCCGTACGCCCTGTTCGTTGTTCGTCTCGGTGTGTACGCACCGCATGCCGAACGTCCGGGTGTAGAAGTCGATTGCGGCGTCGAGGTCGGCCACCGCGACCCCGACATGGTCGATACGGCGCAGGCCGATGTCTGTGACATAGTCGGCAGCGGGCTCGACGGGGGAGTTCTCAGGCATGACGCTAGTCTGACCGAACAATCGTTAAGGCGTACAGGTCGGCACCCCCTCGGAGGCAGGTATGGCTTCGGTGATCGTCAGCGGCGCGCGAACCCCGATGGGGCGGCTGCTGGGCAACCTCAAGGACCTACCGGCGACCAAGCTCGGCGGCATCGCCATCGCGGCCGCTCTGGAACGGGCCGGGGTCGCACCCGACCAGGTGCAGTACGTCATCATGGGTCAGGTGCTGCAGGCCGGTGCCGGGCAGATGCCGGCCCGCCAGGCGGCCGTGGAGGCGGGCATCCCGATGTCCGTGCCGGCGCTGAACATCAACAAGGTCTGCCTCTCCGGCCTGGACGCGATCGCCCTGGCCGACCAGCTGATCCGGGCGGGCGAGTTCGACATCGTGGTGGCCGGCGGCATGGAGTCGATGACCAACGCCCCGCACCTGCTGCTCGGCCAGCGGGGCGGCTACAAGTACGGCGACGTGACGCTCAAGGACCACATGGCGCTCGACGGGCTGACCGACGCCTGGGACTGCTGCGCGATGGGCGAGTCCACCGAGCGGTACGGCAGCACGCGCGGCATCACCCGGCAGGAGCAGGACGAGTTCGCCGCGACCAGCCACCAGCGCGCCGCAGCCGCCCAGAAGAACGGCCACTTCGCCGACGAGATCACCCCGGTGGTCATCCCGCAGCGCAAGGGCGACCCGCTGGTGATCAGCGAGGACGAGGGCATCCGCCCGGACACCACGGCCGAGACGCTGGCCAAGCTGCGCCCGGCTTTCACGAAGGACGGCACCATCACCGCGGGCAGCTCGTCACCGATCTCCGACGGTGCCGCCGCCGTGGTCGTGATGAGCAAGGCGAAGGCCAAGGAACTCGGCCTGACCTGGCTGGCGGAGATCGGGGCGCACGGCAACGTCGCGGGCCCCGACAACTCCCTGCACTCGCAGCCGTCCAACGCCATCCTGCACGCCCTGCGTAAGGGCGGGCTGACCGTCTCCGACCTCGACCTGATCGAGATCAACGAGGCGTTCGCGCAGGTCGGCATCCAGTCCATCCGTGACCTCGGAGTCAGCCCCGACCGGGTCAACGTCAACGGGGGTGCGATCGCGTTGGGTCACCCGATCGGCATGTCCGGCGCCCGACTGGTGCTCACCCTCGCGTTCGAACTCAAGCGGCGCGGCGGCGGTACCGGCGCGGCGGCCCTCTGCGGTGGCGGCGGGCAGGGCGACGCCTTGATCATCCACGTCCCCGACCCCGCCGAGACGGATTCGTGAGCGTGAGGAGTGAGCCGGTTTTGCGAGCCCCGCAGTCGCGAACCGAGGCGGCACCGTGAGCGAGTCGAACGGTGGGGTTCCGGCTGCGGTCACCGGGTCGGTGCGCCGTAGTCGGGACGTACCGATGCTTGTCGAACGGGCCCGCGCCGGTGACCCCCCCCCGGTGGCCCCGTTGAT
>JAFACJ010000705.1 GCA_023425615.1 Actinomycetes bacterium | reverse complement strand
CGTCCGCGCCGGCCGTCCGCGCTAGTCGTCGGTGCGGCGGCGCCGTGTGCGGCGGGGGTAGGCGCGGGCGGTCTCGGCGAGCCGGGTGGAGTGCTCGGCCTGACGGCGCCAGTGGCCGTAGGCCTCGCCGCGCTGGGCCAGGCGGTCGAGCCGGCGCATGGTCTCGACCGGGATGAACGCCGGGTCGGCGTCGCGCCAGGGGGTGCCGGGCAGCGGCATGAAGGTGTGGGTGTGGATGCGGGCGCCGAGTTCGACCAGCTCGTCGGCCAGCCGCAGGGAGGCGTCCTGGTCGGCGGCGTCCTCGCCGGGCATGCCGAACATGAAGTCGACGTTCGGCCGGAACCCGTGCTCGACGGCGATGCGGACGGCGTCGCGCACCGGGTCCGCGCCGTGGCCGCGGCCCGAGGCGGCGAGGATCCGGTCCGAGCCGGACTGCGCGCCGATGATGATGTTGTCGTTGGCGACGTACCTCTTCATCAGCCGCATCGACTCGTGGCTGACGTGCTCGGGCCGCACCTCGGAGGGGAAGCTCCCGAAGAAGATCCGGCCGTCGTCCGGCAGTTCGTCGCGCACGCTCGCCAGCAGCTCCTCGACGGCGCCGAGGTCGGGCTCGGGCCCCGGCGAGCCGTAGGACAGCGACGTCGGGGTGATGAACCTGACGTCGCGCAGCCCGAACTCGCGCATCGTCCGGACGTGCTCCACGACGCCGGCCACCGAGCGGTGCCGGAACTGCCCGCCGAACATGAACGGCGTCTGGCAGAACCGGCAGGTGTAGCGGCAGCCGCGGGTCAGCTCGATCGGGCCCACGTGGCGCCGTACCGCGGGGAAGGAGCGGTGGGCGTCAAGGGGGAGCTGCGGGGCGGGGCGGGTGCGCAGTGCCACCCCGTCGTGGTCGCGGACGGCCAGGCCCGGCACCGTGGTCAGCGCGGCGTCCTCGCGCAGCGCGGCGACCAGCGAGACGATCGTCGACTCGCCCTCGCCGATGGCGGCCAGGTCCCAGCCGGAGTCCAGGACGTGCTGCGGCTCGGCGGTGGCGTGGACGCCGCCCGCGATGTGCAGGACGTGCCCGCCGTCCGCGAGGGCGCGGACGGCGGCCAGTTCCTCGGTCATGGCCTGGGCGTCGGGGGAGTAGAACGACCACAGCACCAGTACCCGGTCGGCACGGCTGGCGGCGATCTCGGCGGCGGTCTCCTCGGGCGTCGTCCCGTACCGCAGCTCGCACCGGACGTCCGACGCCTCGAGGGAGGCCAGCAGCGCGTGCATCCCGTAGGTGACGGCCTTGCGATAGCGGACCACCACGCTGACATCCAGACTCACGCACCGCAGCGTACCGGCGCGCGGGCCGCTGCCCGACATCGTCGCCGGCGCCGGGCGGCGGTCTGGTGTTAATTAGACAAATCGTCTACGATCCCCAGCGTCTCAGTAGGAACCGGAATCTTCGGGAGCGGTAATGACGGTGGCGGTGGTGACCGGGGCGGCCCGTGGCCTGGGCGAGCTCATGGCGCGGAAGCTGGCGGCGCGCGGGATCAAGGTGGCGCTCCTCGGCCTGGAGCCGGAGGAACTGGCGCGGGTCGCCGAGGCGTGCGGTCCCGAGGCGGGGTACTGGACTGTCGACGTCACCGACGACGAGGCGCTGGCGCGGGCGGCGGCCGAGATCAAGGAGCGGTACGGGCGCGTCGACATCGTCATCGCCAACGCCGGTGTGGCAACCGGAGGGCCGGTCGAGTTCTCCGACCCCGTCACCTTCAACCGGGTCATCCAGGTCAACCTCCTGGGCAGCGCCAGCACCGCCCGCGCCTTCCTGCCCGCGCTGCGCGAGTCCAAGGGCTACTTCTTCCAGGTCGCCTCCCTCGCCGCCCTGTGCTCGGCGCCGATGATGGCCGCGTACTGCGCCAGCAAGTCCGGCGTCGAGGCGTTCGCGCACAGCCTGCGCGCCGAGGTCGCCATCCACGGCGTGGGCGTGGGCGTCGGCTACCTGAGCTGGACCGACACCGACATGGTGCGCGGCGCCGACCAGGACGAGGTGCTGCGCGAGATGCGCACGGGGCTGCCGTGGCCTGCGGGCAAGACCTATCCGCTGGAGCCGACGGCCGAGCGCCTCGTCGCCGGCGTCCTGCGCCGCAGGCCGCATGTCTACGGGCAGGCGTGGCTGCCGGTCATGAAGCTCATCCGCCCGATCGTCCCGGCCGTCGTCACCCGCCAGTCCCTCAAGCTGCTCAAGGGCTTCGAGGAGCGCTGGAAGGCGGCGGGCGCCAACACCCGTCTGGTGGGCGCGGGAGGGGCGGCGAACACCGAAGAGTGACGGCGCCCACTGGACGAAGAATATAGGTAAGGCTTACCTTCATTAGGCTTGCCTAAGTTCCTTACGTCCGGTCCATGAAAGGGCGCCCATGTCCAGTACCGCAGCAGAGCACGTCCACGACCTGGTAGGTGTCGGTTTCGGCCCCTCCAACCTCGCCCTGGCCATCGCGTTGCGGGAGTTGCGGGACCAAGGAACGGAGCTCGACGCGGTCTTCCTCGAACGGCAGCACGAGTTCGGCTGGCACCGCGGCATGCTCATCGAGGGCACCACGATGCAGGTGTCCTTCCTCAAGGACCTGGCCACGATGCGCAACCCGTCCTCGGCGTACTCCTTCCTCAACTACCTGAAGGACCGCGGCAGGCTGGTGGACTTCATCAACCACAAGACGATGTTCCCCTCCCGCGTGGAGTTCCACGACTACCTGGAATGGGCGGCAGACCGGTTCACCGACCAGGTGGAGTACGGCTCGGAGGTGATCGCGGTACGCCCCGTCTCCGAGGACGGCGTCATCGTCGCGTGCGACGTGGTGGTCCGCCAGGGCGAGACGGTGACGACCCGGCGCACCCGCAACCTCGTCATCGCCACCGGCCTGGAACCCGTCATCCCCGACGGCATCGAGCCGGGCGAGCGCGTCTGGCACAGCCACGAGCTGCTGCGGCGGCTGCCCGAGCTCGACTCCCCGCGCCGGCTGCTGGTGCTGGGCGCGGGACAGAGCGGCGCCGAGGTCGTCGACCACCTGCACCAGCGCTACCCCGGGGCCGAGGTGTGCGCGGTGTTCGCCAAGTACGGCTACACGCCCGCCGACGATAGCTCGTTCGCCAACCGCATCTTCGACCCCGGCGCCGTCGATGAGTTCCACTACGCGCCCGAGGAGGTGAAGCGCATGCTGCTGGACTACCACGGCTCCACCAACTACTCGGTGGTCGACCTGGAGCTCATCGACGAGCTGTACCGGCGCGTCTACCAGGAGAAGGTCCAGGGTGTCGAGCGGCTGCGCATCCTCAACGTCTCCCGCCTGGCGGAGGTGACCCCGCACGCGGGCGGCGTGCGCGCGGTGGTGGAGCACCTGCCGACCGGCGAGCGCACCGTCATGGAGGCAGACGCCCTGGTCTGCGCGACGGGCTACCGCAGCCGCGACCCGCTGGGGCTCCTCGGCGAACTGGGCGGGCACTGCACGCTGCTGTCCGACGGCACCCCCGACGTCGGCCGCGACTACCGCATCACCACCGGACCCGGGGTCAGGTGCGGCATCTACCTCCAGGGCGCCACCGAGTGGACGCACGGGCTCAGCTCCACCCTGCTGTCGAACACCGCGGTGCGCGCCGGTGAGATCGTGCAGTCGCTCACCCGGTCATCGGACCTGGTGCACGCCTGATCCGTTCGTGAGGGCGCCCCGCACCCTCAGGGTCTCTCCTCCGCGGGGCGGCCCCCGGGCTCCCGGGCTCCATCGGCGCCGTCGATGAGGGCCTGGAGGCCGGGGGCGTACCGGGCGACGACGCGCTCGGGGTCGGCGGTGATCGCCGCGCCCTCGCGGTGGATGCTGAGCGTGGTGCACAGGCCGAGGAACTGCGCGACGATGAGTTCCGCGCGCAGGGCGGGCTCGGGGCCGCCGAGGTGGCCGGCGAGCCGGGCGGTGACCTGGTCGCGGAACCGCTCGATCAGCACGGCGCGCTCGTCGCCGGCGACGATGCCGAAGACCACGCGCAGCAGCGGGACGGAGGCGCCGGTCCGCCGGGTGGTCAGCGCCGTCTCCACCAGATGGCGCCCGAGCCGCTCGCGGGGCGCCGACAGCAGCAGGTCGACGTCGGACCCGAAGTCGGCGACCGCCTCGAAGAGCTGCTCCTTGCCGCCGAAGTACTTGACGATCAGGGCCGCGCTCACACC
>JAFACJ010000658.1 GCA_023425615.1 Actinomycetes bacterium | reverse complement strand
GCTCATCACCGCCGTCGCCGCCGTCGCCCTGCTGGCGGTCACCGCGGCGGCGAGCCTCTCCTACCGCATCCTCACCGGCGGCGAGTCCGGCGTGAAGGACACCGCCGCCACCGCCGCTCCCGCGCCCGCCGAGAACCTCGACAGCCCGCCCAAGGCCATCGAGCCGCTCCTTCCCGCGGGCACCTTCCCCCAGTCCGCCTACGGCTGGACGCAGGGCGAGCAGAGCAGGTCAGAGGACGGCACCTACACCGTCTCCACCGCCTCCGGATTCCTGATCTTCTTCTCCGGGCCCACGGTCAGCGCGCTGCCCTCCCGCTTCCTCATCACCGCACGGGCCCGCATCTCCACGCCCCAGGAGTCGGGCCAGGTCGGCCTCTACTGCCTGGGCCAGGGCTTCAACGGCGGCTATGAGTTCATGGTCCGCCGCGACGGCGCCGCGACCGTCTACAAGGCGGGCGGCGGCACCCGGGTCTCGCTCGCCACCGGCTCCGCGCCCGCCCTCGGCGGGGACTACCACACCCTCCAGGGCCTGTGCTGGGTGCAGACCGGCGCCGTCCGCCTGGTCATGTGGGTGGACGGCCGCAAGATCGCGGACATCACCGACACCGACGACCCCGACACCTCGGGCGCCGTCGGCGTCCTCGTCGGCCACGACACACCCGACTCCCCCGACACCACCGCGGTCTTCAGCGAGTTCTCCCTCGCCCGGGTCTAGAGCCCTCCGCCCGACACCGCGCCCGCACCCGTGCTCTCCGAACCCTCCGACCGGCCCGATCGGCGTCCGGTCGGCGTCCGGGCACCGGCGGCGGGCGCCCGGACGCCGCGGGCGTCAGGGCTGGACGAGGTCCTCGGGGCCCCAGTAGGCGCGCATCGTGGCGACCTTGCCGTCCTCGTCGAAGGTGAAGACGTCGATGGCCGAGATCTTCATGCCCAGGGCGGCGAGTTCGATGGTGAAGGACATGGCCGCCGCGGCGCCGTGGGAGCCGCGGATGGGGCCGTCGAGGATGAGCTTGGCCCCGGAGGCGACGGCGTCGCGGTAGAACTGGGCGATCTCCTCTCCGCGCTTCTCGGGGGTGCCGACGGGGTCCTCCACGACGGCGTCCTCGGCGAACAGGGCGAGGACGGAGTCGACGTCGCCGTTGGCGAAGCCGTCGACGTAGGTCTGCAGGGCTGCCTTTATCTGGTCCTGGGTGGGCACGTGCGCCTCCTCGTCGGGGGGATGTGGAGCAGAGACTAGCAAGCGTTTGGTCATCTCCCCCGAGGGGCGGCGGCAGCACCCCGCCGGGCGAGGGTGACACCATGGAGCCATGGCCATCCACTCGTTCCTGGTCCCGCTCGGGACGCCGGCTCCGGACTTCTCGCTGCCCGCGCCCGACGGCTCCACGGTGGCGCTCGGCGACCTCTCCGATGCCCCCGCGCTGCTCGTGGTCTTCCTGTCCAACCACTGCCCCTACGTCAGGCGCATCGAGAAGGGCCTTGGCGCGCTGGCCGCCGACTACGCGGCACGGGGGCTGGCGACGGTCGGCATCTGCGCCAACGACATGCTGCGCTATCCGGACGACTCCCCCGCCAACCTCGCCGAGCAGGCCGAGCGCGCGGGTTTCGGCTTCCCCTACCTGTACGACGAGTCGCAGGACGTCGCCCGCGCCTACCGTGCCGCCTGCACGCCCGACTTCTTCCTGTACGACGCCGACCGCCGGCTCGCCTACCGGGGCGAGTTCGACGGCGCCCGCCCGTCCAACGACGTCCCCGCCGACGGCGCGACCCTGCGCGCGGCCCTCGACCTCGTCCTGGCCGGGAGGCCGGTGCCCGAGCCCCACCGCCCCAGCCTGGGCTGCGGCATCAAGTGGAAGCCCGAGGAGTTCGAGGACTGAGCCGCGCCGGGCGGCCCGTCAGGTGTCGAGACGGCTCTCGTCGATCTCCGCCGCGCCGGCGATGATGAACTGGCGGCGCGGCGGCACCTCGCTGCCCATCAGGAGGTCGAACATCCGGTCGGCCTCGGCGGCGTCCTCGATCCGGATCCGGCGCAGGGTGCGGTGGCGCGGGTCCATCGTCGTCTCGGCGAGCTGGTCGGCGTCCATCTCGCCGAGGCCCTTGTAGCGCTGCGGTGGCTCCTTCCAGCGCACCCCCTTGCGCTCCAGTTCCACCAGCTTGCGGCGCAGTTCGGCGTCGGAGTAGCAGTAGACGTACTTCTCCTGGCCCCGCTTGGGGTTGATGAGCTGGATCCGGTGCAGGGGCGGGACCGCGGCGTAGACCCGGCCCGCCTCGATCATCGGCCGCATGTAGCGGTGCAGCAGCGTCAGCAGCAGACAGCGGATGTGGGCGCCGTCGACGTCGGCGTCGGCCATCAGGATGATCTTGCCGTAGCGTGCCGACTCCACGTCGAACGTGCGGCCCGAGCCCGCCCCGAGCACCTGGATGATCGCCGCGCACTCGGCGTTCTTCAGCATGTCGGCGACCGACGACTTCTGCACGTTGAGGATCTTGCCCCGGATCGGCAGCAGCGCCTGGAACTCGGAGTTGCGGGCCAGCTTGGCGGTGCCCAGCGCCGAGTCCCCCTCGACGATGAACAGCTCGCTGCGGTCGTCGGTGGTGCGGCAGTCCACCAGCTTGGCCGGCAGCGCCGAGCTCTCCAGCGCGGTCTTGCGCCGCTGGTTGTCGCGCTGGGTGCGGGCGGCGATCCGCGCCTTGGCCGCCGCGGTGATCTTCTCCAGGACGGTGCGCAACTGCTGCTTCTGCGCCCGCCCGGGGTTCTCGAAGATCTCCTTGAGCTGCTTGCCGACCACCTGGTTGACGATCCGGTTGGCGTCCGAGGTGCCGAGGATCTCCTTGGTCTGGCCCTCGAACTGCGGCTCGGGCAGCCGGACGGTCACCACCGCCGTCAGGCCCTCCAGGATGTCGTCCTTGACGACGTTGTCGTCGCCGTTCTTCAGCAGCTTGACGGCACGGAGCTGCTCGTTGACCACCCGGATCAGGGCACGGTCGAAGCCCTGCACATGGGTGCCGTGCTTGGGGGTGGCGATGACGTTGACGAAGCTGCGGACCGTGGTGTCGTAGCCGGTGCCCCAGCGCAGGGCGACGTCCACCTCCAGGTCGCGCTCGATGTCGGTGGGCACCAGGTGGCCCAGGTCGTCGAGGACCGGGACGGTCTCGGTGAAGTGGCCGCGGCCCTGGATGCGCAGCACGTCGCAGATCGGCGGGTCGGGGGCGAGGAAGGTGGTGAACTCGCTGATGCCGCCGTCGAACCGGAACACCTCGTGGAGCGGTTCCTCGGTGCGCTCGTCGGTGACGGAGATCTCCAGGCCCGGCACCAGGAACGCCGTCTGGCGCATCCGGTCCAGCACCAGGTCGGTGGAGATGGTGGCGTCCTTGAGGAAGATCTGGAAGTCCGGCCAGAACCGCACCCGGGTGCCGGTGCGGGTGCGCGGGACCTTCTCCCCCTCGCGCACGCCCGACTTCTTGCGGAACGACGCCTTGGGGCCCTCGCCGGAGAAGACGCCGGGAAGGCCGCGCCGGAAGGAGATGTGGTGGGTGTACCCGGAGCGATCCACCTCGACGTCCAGCCGCGCCGACAGCGCGTTGACCACCGACGCGCCGACGCCGTGCAGGCCGCCCGAGGCGGTGTAGGAGACACCGCCGAACTTGCCGCCCGCGTGCAGCCGCGTCATGACCAGCTCGACGCCGGGCAGCTTGGTCTTGGGCTCCAGGTCCACCGGGATGCCGCGCCCGT
>JAFACJ010000641.1 GCA_023425615.1 Actinomycetes bacterium | reverse complement strand
CGGTCGAAGGGGACCGGGCGGTCGCGGAGTCCTACTGGCAGTTCTTCACCGACACCGCGACCCGCCCGACCCTGACGTCGATGGGCGCCTACCGCGACACCTTCCGCCGTACCGGGGACGGCTGGGTTCTGGCGGAGCGCCTCATCACCGCGGGGTGACTCACATGTGGCGTCCGCCGGTGACCTCCAGGACGGTGCCGGTCATGTAGCTGGACAGGTCGCTGGCCAGGAACAGGGCGACCTTCCCCACCTCCTCGGGCTCGGCGGCGCGGCCCATGGGGACCCCGGCGAGTTTCTCGGCCCAGATGTCCGGGCGCAGCGCCTCGGTCATCGCGGTGCGCACCAGGCCCGGCTGGATCGCGTTGACCCGCACGCCCAGGTGCGCCAGCTCCTTGGCACCCGCCTTGGTCATGCCGACGATCCCGGCTTTGGCGGCGCTGTAGTTGGTCTGGCCGGGCAGGCCGACCTTGCCGGAGATGGAGGAGATGTTGACGATCGCCCCGCTTCCCTGCTCGCGCATCTTCAGCGAGGCGTACTTCATGCCCAGCCAGGTGCCGAAGAGGTGGACGTCCATGACCTGGCGGAACTGCTCGACGGTCATCTTGCGCAAGGTGGCGTCCCGGGTGATACCGGCGTTGTTGACCATGACGTCCACCGACCCGTACTCGCTCGCGCACGCCTGCACGAGCGCCTCGACGTCGTCCTCATCGGTGACGTCGCAGCGCACCGGCAGGACGGTGACGCCCTCGGCCGTCAGTCCCTTGGCCGTCTCCTCGACGGCTTCGGCGTTGATGTCGCCGATGACCAGGCGGGCTCCGGCTCCGGCCAGGACTCTGGCGATGGCCAGGCCGATGCCTTGCGCGGCGCCGGTGACGATGGCGGAACGTCCTTCCAACAGGTCCATCGCGGACCCTCCTCTCCTGCGCGGGGTCAGCCCGCGATGCGTTCGAAGACGGCGGTCAGGCCCTGGCCTCCGCCGATGCACATGGTCTCCAGGCCGTAGCGGCCCTGGCGCCGGTCCAGCTCGCGCAGCAGCGTCGCCAGGATCCGGCCGCCGGTGGCGCCCACGGGGTGGCCCAGGGAGATGCCCGAGCCGTGCACGTTCGTGCGCTCCCAGTCGGCGGCGCCGAACCGCCATTCGCGGGCGCAGGCCAGGACCTGGGCGGCGAAAGCCTCGTTGAGCTCGATGAGGTCGATGTCGGGGAGCTTCAACCCGGCTCGCTCCAGCGCCAGGGCGGTGGAGGGGACGGGTCCGATGCCCATCGTCCTGGGCGGTACTCCGGCCACGGCCCAGGACACCAGGCGTGCCAGCGGGCGCAGGCCCAGGCGTTCGGCGTTCTCCCGGTGGGTGACGACGCACACCGACGCGCCGTCGTTCTGGCCGCTGGCGTTACCGGCCGTCACGGTGGCCTGCGGGTCCTGGCGGCCCAGGACGGGCTTGAGCCCGGCCAGGGCTTCCATCGAGATGTCAGGGCGGGGGTGCTCGTCGGCGTCGACGGTCACCTCTCCCTTGCGGGTCTTGACGGTGACGGGGACGATCTCCTCGGCGAACACCCCGGCCTTCTGGGCGGCCACCGCGCGCTGGTGGGAGCGCAGGGACAACTCGTCCTGCTCCTCGCGCGGGATGGAGTACTCGGCGCGCAGGTTCTCGGCGGTCTCCAGCATCCCGCCGGGCACGGGGTGGTGCTTGCCGCCCGCGGTGACGCGGCCCCGGGCCAGTCCGTCGTGCAGTTCCAAGGACGGGCCGCGCACGCCCCAGCGCATGCCGGTGGTGTAGAAGGCGGTCGAGCTCATGCTCTCCGCACCGCCCGCCACGATCAGTTCGCTCACCCCGGTCTGGATCTGCATGGCGGCGTTCAGGATCGCCTGCAGGCCCGAGCCGCAGCGCCGGTCGATCTGCAGGCCGGTGACCGAGACGTCCAGGCCGGCGTCCAGGGCGGCGACCCTCCCGATGGCCGGGGCGTCGGAGTTGGGGTAGCACTGGCCGAGGAAGACCTCGTCGATGTCCTCGGAGGCCAGCCCGGTGCGCTCCACCAGGCCGCGGAGCACGGTGGCGGCCAGGTCGACGGCGGGGACGTCCTTGAACGATCCTCCGTAGCGGCCCACGGGTGTGCGTATGGGCTCGCAGATGACGGCCTCACGCATGTGTCGTCTCCTTCGGGGGGTCTGGGGGCGTCCCCCAGAGCGGATCTGCTTCAGATGACGTAACGCAACAGCATGGAGGCCACGCAGGCGGGCTTGGAAGCCCCCTCGACCTCCCAGGTGAAGCGGAGCCTGACCAGCAGCCCGCCGGAGACGTCCTCCACGCCCTCGATCTCGGCGCCGACCCTCACCTTGGAGTCGACGGGGACGGGCGAGGGGAACCGGATCTTGTCGTATCCGTAGTTGACGCCCATCTTCATGCCCTCGATCTTGTAGATCTCGCGGACCAGCCGCGGCCCGAGGGACAGGGTCAGCAGGCCGTGGGCGATGGTGCCGCCGAAGGGGCCCTGGGCGGCGCGCTCGGTGTCCACGTGGATCCACTGGTCGTCGCCGGTCAGTTCGGCGAACGTGTCGATGTCCCGCTGGGTGACCGTGCGGTAGTCGCTGTAGCCGAGGTGCTGCCCGAGGGCGGCACGGATCTCGTCGACACCGTCGAGTACTCGCATGAAGGATTCCTCTCATCAAATATTTAAGAGAATGTATCAAGAACAGTTCCCGAGCCCTAAGGTGCGGCCGTGACTTCACGCTTCCCCTCCCCGCCCGAAACCCTTCCCGGCGTTCTGGAACGCGCGCCGCGCACGGCGACCGCGCTGATCGAAGGGGAGAACCGTCTCTCCTACGGCGAACTGCTGGAGGCGGCGCGCGCCGTCGCCGGGGCCCTGGCCGCCTCGGGCGTCGGGGAGGACGATGCCGTAGCGGTGTGGCTGCCCAACGGCTGTGACTGGGCCATCGCCTCCTACGGCGTCCTGTGCGCCGGGGGCAGGGTCGTCCCGGTCAACAACCGCTACACCGTGACCGAGGCCGCCGGGCTCATCGCCCGTTCCGGCTGCCGCGCCGTCATCTCCGGCGGGGCGGGCGGCGGACGCGACCTGTCCGCCGACGCGGCCGAAGCGGGCAGGGCCGCCGCGGCACGCGTGTGGTCCGTCGCGGAACTACTGGCCGGAAGTGGCAGCGCGGCGGAGACGGACCGGCGGATGAGGGCGCTGCACGCGGACCGGATCAGCCATGTGCAGTACACCTCGGGCACGACGGGGCGGCCGAAGGGAGTGCTGCTGCGGCACGGCGGGATGGTGGAGACGACCCGGAGCTGGGTGGCGAACACCGGGCTGCGGGAAGGCGACCGGTATCCGGTCGTCGCGCCTTTCGCGCACATCGGCGGGCACAAGACGGGTCTGCTGGCGTGCGCGGTGGCGGGGGCGACGGCACTTCCGCAGCCCGTTCTCGACCCGAAGGCCCTGCTGGAAGTCGTGGTCGAGCACGAGGTGACGGTGCTCCAGGGGCCGCCTGCGCTCTACCAGGCGCTGCTGGACGAGCCGGACATGCCTTCGGGCAGGGTGCGGGTCGCCGTCACGGGCGCCGCGAACGTGCCTCCCGCGCTGGTACGGCGGCTGCGGGAGGAACTGCGCATCCCCTACGTGTTCACCGCCTACGGGCTCACCGAGGCGTCGGGCGTGTGCACGATGACACGGCCGGACGACCCGGCGGAGGCGGTCGCGGGGACGTCCGGGGCGCCGATCCCGGGTGTGGAGGTGCGGATCGACGCCGACGGCGGGCCCGGCGAGGTCCTGGTGCGCGGCCCCGGGCTGATGGAGGGCTACCTGGACGATCCGGAGGCGACCGCGGAGGCGTTCCGCGACGGCTGGCTGCGCACCGGCGACCTGGGCGAACGGGACGGGGAGGGCAGGCTGCGGATCGTCGACCGGCTCAAGGACCTGCTCGTCGTCGGCGGCCTCAACGTCTCCCCGGCCGAGGTCGAAGGCGTCCTCACCGGCCATCCGGACGTCCGTGCCGCCGCCGTCGTGGGGATCGCGCACGAGCGGCTGGGGGAGGTGCCCGCCGCGTTCGTCGTCGGGACCGCCGGCGCCGACGAACTCGTCGCGTACTGCGGGGAGCGGCTCGCCGGTTTCAAGGTGCCGCGGACGGTGTGGAACCTCGGCGAGCTGCCGCTCACCCCGGCGGGGAAGGCGGACAAGGCGCTGCTCAGACGGGAGGCGGGGCGGCGGTCCGGGGTTTCCCGGCACCTGCCTTGATCCCGGCCCCGGTGCGATGTCTATTATATCAAAGATTCTTTTACAGTCGAGAAAAGGCCGGAGGCCCAGGTGGACGCAGCGAAGAAAGTGGCAGTGATCGTCGGTGGCGGCTCGGGTATGGGCCGTGCCACCGCCGAACTGCTGGCCGGGCAGGGCGCCACCGTGGCGATCGTGGACCTGCCCAGCGGCCGCGGCGCCGAGGCGGCCGAGGCGCTGGGCGGCTCCACCACGTTCCACCCGTGCGACGTGACCGACGAGACGGGCACCGAGGCCGCCTTGGACGCGGTCCTGGAGGCGCACGGCGCGATCCACATCGCGGTCAACACCGCCGGCGGCGGTGTCAGCAAGCGCACCATCGGCAAGACCGGCCCGCTGCCGCTGGCGGAGTTCCGGCGCATCATCGAGCTGAACCTCATCGCGACGTTCAACCTCAACCGGCTCCAGGCCTGGCACATGAGCAAGAACGAGCCCGACGAGCAGGGCGAGCGCGGTGTCATCATCAACACCTCCTCCATCGCGGCGTTCGAGGGCCAGATCGGCCAGGTCTCCTACACCGCCGCCAAGGCCGGCATCGCGGGGATGAGCCTGACGATGGCCCGTGACCTGGGAACGCTGGGCATCCGGGTGATGGCCATCGCCCCGAGCCTGTTCGCGACCGGTCTGCTGGAGGGCGCTCCGGAGGAGATCATCAAGGAGCTGACCAAGGACGCGGCGTTCCCGCGCCGTGCGGGCCTGCCGGTGGAGTTCGCGTGGCTGGCCGAGTCGATCATCAAGAACCCGATGCTCAACGGCCAGACCATCCGCCTGGACGGCGGCCAGCGCTTCGCCCCCCGCTAGAGCACGACGACCGAGGAGGATGACGATGAGTGAAGCGGTGATCGTCGCCGTCGCCCGTACCCCGATCGGACGGTCCCACAAGGGCTCGCTGGTGGACGTGGACGCGTTCGCCCTGGCCGGGACGGCGGTGACCGAGGTCGTGAAGCGGTCGGGGATCCCGGCCGCCGACATCGATGACCTGGTACTGGCCGAGTCGCTCCAGGGCGGCGGTGTCATCGGCCGCTACGTGGCGGTGGAGGCGGGCCTGGAGAGCGTGCCGGGCCTGGCCGACAACCGGCACTGCGCCGCCGGGCTGAGCGCGGTGCAGATCGCGGCCGGGTCCATCCGGGCGGGGATGGACAAGGTCGTGATCGCGGGTGGCACGGAGAGCCTGAGTTCGATGCCGCATGCGTTGAAGTCCCGTCCGGCCTCGGCCCGCGACTACAAGCCGTGGATGTCGCTCAGCCACCCGCCCACCCCGCAGGCCCCGGCCACGGACATGGCGCTGACGGTGGGGGAGAACACCGCGCGGCTGGCCGGGGTCACCCGCCGGCAGGCGGACGAGTGGGCCATGCACTCCCACCTGCGGGCCGCGGCCTCGGTGGCCGAGGGGAGGTTCGCCGAGGAGATCGTGCCCGTCACCCTGCCCGACGGCTCGCTGTTCGAGGTCGACGAGCACCCGCGTCGCGGCTCGACGCTCGAGAAGCTCGCCACGCTGCCGCTGCTCAACGCGCTCGACGAGGGTGCGACGACCACGGCCGGCAA
>JAFACJ010000593.1 GCA_023425615.1 Actinomycetes bacterium | reverse complement strand
GTGCGGGTCGAGGGCGGCTGGGAGATCACCGGCCAGAAGATCTGGACGTCCCTCGGTCAGCACGCCCGGTGGGGCATCTGCCTGGCCCGCACCGACCCGGACGCCCCCAAGCACGAGGGCATCACCTACTTCCTCGTGGACATGAGGAGCGCCGGCGTCGACGTCCGCCCGCTCAAGGAGCTGACCGGGGAGGAGATCTTCAACGAGGTCTTCCTCGACGCGGTGTTCGTCCCCGACGAACTGGTCGTCGGACCGCCGGGGGAGGGCTGGAAGGTGGCGCGCAACACCCTGGCCAACGAGCGCGTCGGGCTGACCTCGTCGTTCCAGCTCGGCGGCGACGTGCGGCGGCTCGTCAGGATGATGAAGGAGCTCGGCGCGGACGCCGACCCGGTGGCGCGCAAGGGCCTGGCCAAGGTCGCCGCCGACGAGCACGCGTATCTGATGCTGGGCCTGCGCGCCACGCTGAAGCAGCTCTCGGGGACCGACCCCGGCACCACCGCGACCGTCCGCAAGCTCGTCGCGATGGAGCACGGCCAACTCGTCACCGAGTTCGGCTTCGACCTGCTGGGCACCGGAGGCGCGCTCACCGGCGGGCCGAAGAGCCGGCTCCCGCTGCGGTGGACGCGCTACCTGCTGGCGTCACGGGCGATGACCATCGGCGGCGGTACCACCGAGATCAACCTCAACGTGATCGGCGAGCGGATCCTCGGACTGCCGAAGGACGCCTGAGGTCACCGCACCGCCCTGAGCAAGCTCCGGCCTTCAAGCCGGGAAGGAACCGGGTGTCCGTCCGCCCACCCGGCCGGGCGGGTGTCATCGCGTTTACGCTCCGTTCCTCGAACTGGTGTGCGATAGTCGGGGTATGGCACCTGCGGAGGGGGAGACGGGGGTAGCGGGCTGGGTCCGCTACACCTACCGGTTGCGGCTGTCGTCGCGGGCCGAGGCGGCGTTGCTGGTTGAGTGGGATCGGTGCCGGTGGGTGTGGAACCAGTGCGTGGCTGCCTCCCGTGCCGCCCACCAGACCGGCCAGGAGTGCGGCCCGGCACAGCTGGATCGGCGGTTGACCGCCTGGCGTGCCGAGCACCCCTGGCTGGGGGAGGGGTCCTCGGTCGCCCAGCAGCAGACGGTCCGGGACTTCGCCCGCTCCCGCGCCAAAGCGCTCAAGGACATCAAGGCCCGTCTGCCGGTGCGGCGGCGGGCGGGGATGCCGCGCTTTAAGAAGAAGCACGCTGCGGCCCCGACGTTGAACTACACACGGCGTGGGTTCCGCCTCCGGGAGGGTCGTCTGCACCTGGCGGGCGGTATCACTGTGCGGGTGGTGTGGTCGCGTCATCTGCCCGCGCAGTCCTCCAGTGTCCGTGTCTACCGTGATGTGCTGGGCCACTGGTATGCCTCGTTCGTGGTCCCCGCCCAGGTGGAGCCGCTCCCGCCGACGGGCAGGGTGATCGGTGTCGATTGGGGGGTGCGGGAGATCGCGACGACCACCAGCGACGCCCATGATCTGCCCCACCCCCGGCACGGGTACAAGGCCGCCGTGCTTTTGGCCCGCTATCAGAAGATGATGGCCCGCCGCCGCCCGCCCAAGGGCAAACCGGCATCGAAGGGGTACCGCGCTGCCCGTCGTCTGGCCGCCAGGGTGTACGCCAAGACCGCGCGGCGCAGGCAGGACGATGCGCGCAAGTGGGCCAAGAAGGTGGTGCGGGATCATGATGCGCTGGCGGTGGAGGATTTCCGGCCCAAATTCCTGGCCAAGTCCACGATGGCTCGTAAGGCCGCTGATGGGGCGATCGGGTCGGCCAAGAACGCGCTGATCGAGATGGCGCGCAAGCACGGCCGGGACCTTCACTTGGTGGATCCGGGCTGCACCACGATGGACTGCGGTGTGTGCGGGGCGAGAGCCAAGCACCGCCTGCCGTTGTCCGAGCGCACCTATGCCTGTACCGCGTGCGGAGAGGTGTCCCCCAGGGACAAGAACTCCGCGCGTGTGATGCTCAACCGGGCGGGTCTGGCCCCGGATGGCGTTGATCGCGTAAGACCTCACGTCCCGCCGGGGCTTGGGGCGGCGTGAGCCGTGAATCCCCGTGCATCTCATGTGAGGAAGGGGCCCGTCGGGGATCCCCTTCCTTCAGGGAGGGGAGCAGTCAATTCATGTCGGAGTAGATGACGCCGATGCCGACCGCGTTGATCGTGGTGATGCCGTTCAGCGAGGCGTAGACCGCGTGGTCCTTGGCATCGGCGTACAACTCCAGCTTCAGGCCGAGGAGGGCGGCGGCCTCGGGCACCTGCGCGCGGATGCCCTCGGGGAGCAAGTCGATGATCTTGTCGCCCGCCGACAGGTCGAGCGTGTACTTGTACAGCTTGGTCTTGGCGTCGTACGTCTTCTCGACGCCGGGGAGGTTCTGGACGTTGTGGGTCAGCGTCCGGGGATCGGCCTGGTAGGCGAGCTCGTCGATCTCCTCGGGCGTCAGCTTCTCCTTGGTGACCTCGCCGTCGGGGGTCTTGGTGGCCTTGACACCGTTGCGGATGACCGTGCGGGTGACGCCGGTCTTCTTCCACTTCTTGCCCTGGAGGACGTAGTCGGTGGTGGTCGCGTCCATGGAGAACTTGGGCTTCAGGGTGAACTTCGCCACGTCCTGCGTGCTCGTGGTGCCCGAGAGCTGGATGAAGGCGGTGCCGATCTGCCGGGTGAA
>JAFACJ010000618.1 GCA_023425615.1 Actinomycetes bacterium | reverse complement strand
GCTCATCACGCCGCCCGGCGAAGAAGGGGACGTCGACCACGCCGTTGTCCATGCGCTTGTGCAGCAGCACCAGCTCAGTGGCCGCCAGCTGGTAGTCGCTCATGGCGCGGCCGGCGCCCTTGCCCCCGATGGAGCGTGCCCAACGGCGCGCCTCGCGGCGCAGGGGCATCTGGCCCAGCATCGCGATGTCCTGGGGCGAGACCAGCCCCGTCTGCACGTACACCGGCAGATAGCGGCCGATCTCACGCACCAGCGCCCGGCGCTCCAGGAAGATCAGCCCCAGCAGCACCAGCAGGATGCCGAAGTCCAGCAGGTAGACCGCGGCCAGGCCGCCCACCCCCAGCAGCGTCCCGGCGTTCCACAGGCCGTGCAGCAGCATCGCCGCCAGCAGTCCCAGGACCAGCGCGGTGACCCGCCCCGTGCGCCTGTTGGCCGCGTACGCCACGCCCAGGCCCGTCATCGCCGTGAACAGCGGGTGGCAGAAGGGCGCGACCAGCCCCCGCAGGATGAAGACCGCCTCCAGGCGCTGGGTCCCGCCGCCGTCCACGGCCTGAAGGTAGTAGGAGACGTTCTCCATCATGGCGAAGCCCAGCGCGACCATCGCGGCGTAGACGAACCCGTCGGTGACCCCGTCGATCTCGTTGCGCCGGAACCACAGCAGGACGAACAGGACCGCCCCCTTGAGCGCCTCCTCCACCACGGGCGCGCCCACGGTCGTGGTCCAGAACCTGCCGGCCTCCCCGAAGACGGGGACGGTCACGTACTTCAGGCCCAGCGTGTTGAGGATCAGCGAGCCCAGCACCGCCACGCCCGCGCCCCACAGGAAGGCGAAGACCAGGTCGCGGGCGGGCTCGGGCTCCAGCCGGTCCAGCAGCAGCACGGCCGCCACCATCACCGGCACCGGCAGCACCGCCAGGCCCACGCACACGAAGAAGTTGTTGCCGCCCCCCAGCAGGGCGAACAGCACCAGCGCCGTCAGCGCGCAGGACGCGGCGACGGCCATCCCGACCATCAGCTTGATCGACGGGCGCCCGGGCGCGCGGCCCGCGAGAATCGCCTGCGGATCAAGGGTCGTCATGCACAGAGCCTAGTCCAGGGCGGCCTGAGGCGTTAAGTCCGGTGAGCGTTCGCTCACTGGAAGAGGAAGTCGACGGCCACGGCGGTGAACAGGAGGGCCAGATAGGAGTTGGAGAGGTGGAAGAAGCGCATGGGGCGCAGGGGGGCGCCGGTGACGCCGCGGTTGACGCGGGACAGGAGGCGGTGGCCCTCGATCAGGAAGACGGCGCCGAGGAGCAGCGCCACCGTGCCGTAGACGGGGGTGAGGCCCGCCACGGGCCACAGGAGCAGGGAGCACAGGACGGTGGCCCAGGTGTAGACCAGGCTCTCCAGGACGACCCGCTTCTCGCCCGCCACCACCGGGAGCATCGGGATGCCGGCCAGGGCGTAGTCCTCGCGGTAGCGCATGGCCAGGGTCCAGGTGTGCGGCGGCGTCCACAGGAACACCACGCCGAACAGCACGAACGGGGTCCAGGACAGGGAGCCGGTGACGGCGGCCCAGCCGATGAGGACGGGCATGCACCCGGCGATGCCGCCCCACACCACGTTCTGCTTGGTGCGCCGCTTGAGCACCAGCGAGTACACGAAGACGTAGAAGAGGATCGCGCCGACCGACAGGGCCGCGGCCAGGGCATTGACGGTGGCCAGGAAGCCGACCGTGGAGATCACGCCGAGGGCGGCGCCGAAGACCAGCGCGGCGCGGGGGCTCACCTGGTGGCGGGCCAGCGGGCGGCGGCGGGTGCGGCGCATCTTGGCGTCGATGTCGCGGTCGATGAAGCAGTTGACGGCGTTGGCGCTGCCCGCCGACATCGTCCCCCACAGCAGCGTGAGCAGCACCAGGCCCAGGTCCGGGACGCCCTTGGCGGCCAGGAACATCACCGGTAGCGTGGTGATCAGCAGGAGTTCGATGACCCGCGGCTTGGTCAGCGCCACATAGGCCCCGATCTTGGCGCCGAGCGTACGAGCCTGGCCGTCGTCCGTCAGAAGGGCGGCCGGCGGATCCGCTTCGAGCTCGACACCGGTCGTGCCGCCGAGCCGGTTACTGAGCACCGTCACAACAGGGAAGCCTTCTGTTCTGTGGAGTCCGATTGCGCGACCGCTCCATGCGACCGCGCCATCACTGTAATGCCGACCTGGGAGATACCCGCCACCGGGTGCGGTGTTTCACCCGTCTCCTCCCTCCGCGCGGGGAACCGCGCCAGGGTTAAGCGGGGAATCATCGGGCATGTGCCCTGTGTTCTGGGTAAAGAAGGCAATGGTTTAGACCAATCCTTCCGGGCGTCATAATGAGTAGGCTCGGAGAGATCAGCGCCCAGGGGCACGGGCGTGGTCGACCGACATCCCGTAGATCTTGGAAGGACCTGAGCGTTCCGGTGACTACCGACAACAACCACCTTGACTGGTCCGAGCTGGACAACCGGGCCGTGGACACCGTCCGCGCCCTCGCCATGGACGCCGTCGAGAAAGTGGGCTCCGGGCACCCAGGCACCGCCATGAGCCTGGCGCCGGCCGCGTACCTGCTGTTCAACAAGGTGCTGAAGCACGACCCGGCCGACCCCGCCTGGCCCGGGCGCGACCGCTTCGTGCTCTCCTGCGGCCACTCCAGCCTCACCCTGTACATCCAGCTCTACCTCTCGGGCTACGGCCTGGAGCTGGATGACCTGAAGGCGCTGCGCACCTGGGGCAGCAAGACCCCCGGCCACCCCGAGCACGGCTTCACCGCCGGCGTGGAGACCACCACGGGCCCGCTGGGCCAGGGCGTGGCCAACGCGGTCGGCATGGCCATGGCCGCCCGCCGCGAGCGCGGCCTGTTCGACCCCGAGGCCCCCGCGGGCGCCTCCCCGTTCGACCACACCATCTGGGCCTTCTGCTCCGACGGCGACGTCCAGGAGGGCATCAGCCACGAGGCCAGCGCCATCGCCGGGCACCAGCGCCTGGGCAACCTCGTGCTGGTCTGGGACGACAACCGCATCTCCATCGAGGACGACACCCAGATCGCGATGTCCGAGGACGTCGTGGCCCGCTACGAGGCGTACGGCTGGGACGTGCACCGCGTGGACTGGCTGAAGACCGGCGAGTACGCCGAGGACGTCCAGCGGCTGCACGCGGTGCTCCAGGCCGCCAAGCGGGAGACCGAACGGCCCACCTTCATCGCGCTGCGCACGGTCATCGGCTGGCCTGCGCCCAAGAAGAAGGACACCGGCAAGATCCACGGCTCGGCGCTGGGCGCCGAGGAGGTCGCCGCCACCAAGAAGATCCTCGGCATGGACCCGGAGGCGGCCTTCGCCGTCGACCCGGAGGTCCTGGCGCACGCCCGCAAGGTCGCCGACCGGGGCCGCGCCCTGCGCGCCGAGTGGGACAAGGGCTTCGCCGCCTGGCGCGAGGCCAACCCCGAGCGCGCCGCCGAGTACGACCGCATCGCCAAGCGCCAGCTGCCCGCCGGCTGGACCGCCAAGCTGCCGCAGTTCCCCGCGGGCAAGGACATCGCCACCCGCGCCGCCTCCGGTGAGGTCCTGTCGGCCATCGGGCCGGTCCTGCCGGAGCTGTGGGGCGGCTCGGCCGACCTCGCCGAGTCCAACAACACCACGATGAAGGGCGAGCCGTCCTTCATCCCCGCCGAGTTCCAGACCGGCGAGTGGCAGGGCGGCCCCTACGGGCGCACCCTGCACTTCGGGATCCGCGAGCACGCCATGGGCGCGATCCTCAACGGCATCGCCCTGCACGGCGGCACCCGCCCCTACGGCGGCACCTTCCTGGTGTTCTCCGACTACATGCGCCCGGCCGTCCGCCTCGCCGCGCTGATGGAGCTGCCCGTCACCTACGTGTGGACGCACGACTCCATCGGCCTGGGCGAGGACGGCCCGACCCACCAGCCGGTGGAGCACCTGTGGGCGCTGCGCGCCATCCCCGGCCTCGACGTGGTCCGCCCTGCCGACGCCAACGAGACGTCCGTGGCCTGGCGCACCATCCTGGAGAACGCCCACCGCCCGGCGGGCCTGGCGCTGACCCGCCAGAAGCTGCCGGTCTTCGACCGCGACAGGCTCGCCTCCGCCGAGGGCGTGGCCAAGGGCGGCTACGTCCTGGCCGAGGCCGCGGGCGGCGCTCCCGAGGTGATCCTCATCGCGACGGGCTCCGAAGTGGAGATCGCGCTGGCCGCCCGTGAGACCCTCGAGGCGGAGGGTACGCCGACCCGGGTGGTGTCCATGCCGTGCGTGGAGTGGTTCGCCGAGCAGGAGCAGACCTACCAGAACGAGGTCCTGCCGCCCTCCGTGCGTGCCCGGGTCTCCGTCGAGGCGGGCGTGGCGCTGGGCTGGCGCCAGTTCGTCGGCGACGCCGGTGAGTCGGTCAGCCTCGAGCACTTCGGTGCCTCCGCCGACTACAAGACCCTCTACAAGGAGTTCGGTCTCACCCCCGACCATGTGGCGGCCGCAGCGCGGTCCAGCCTCACCAAGGCCAAGGGATAGTCACATGACTGACAATCTGAAGGACCTCTCGAACGAGGGCGTGTCCATCTGGCTCGACGACGTCAGCCGCGAGCGCCTGCGTTCGGGCAATCTCGCACGTCTCGTGGCGGAGAAGCACGTCGTCGGGGTCACCTCCAACCCCACGATCTTCGCCAACGCCCTGAGCAAGGGCGACGCCTACGACGCCCAGCTGCGCGACCTGGCGGTCCGCGGCGTCGGCGTGGAGGAGGCGTCACGCGCCATCCCGACCTACGACATCCGCTGGGCCTGCGATGTGCTGCGCCCGGTCTACGACGCCACCGACGGCGTGGACGGCCGGGTGTCCATCGAGGTCGACCCGCGGCTGGCCCGCGCCACCGAGGCGACGGTCGCGGAGGCCAAGGCGCTGTGGTGGCAGGTCGAGCGGCCCAACCTCTTCATCAAGATCCCGGCCACCCGGGAGGGCCTGCCCGCGATCACCGAGGTGCTGGCAGCGGGGATCAGCGTCAATGTCACGCTGATCTTCTCCCTGGAGCGGTACGGGGAGGTCATCGACGCCTTCTTCGCCGGTCTGGAGCAGGCCAAGGCCAACGGCCACGACATCGCGGCGATCGAGTCGGTGGCGTCGTTCTTCGTCTCCCGCGTGGACACCGAGATCGACAAGCGGCTGGAGAAGCTGGGCAGGCCCGAGCTCAAGAGCAAGGCCGGCGTGGCCAACGCCCGGCTGGCCTATGAGCTGTACGAGCGCAAGTTCGCCTCCGAGCGCTGGCAGGCGCTGGCCGCGGCCGGGGCGCACCCGCAGCGCCCGCTGTGGGCCTCCACCGGGGTGAAGGACCCGTCGCTGCCCGACACCCTCTACGTCACCGAGCTCGTCGCGCCCGGCACCGTCAACACGATGCCGGAGGCCACCTTGAACGCCGTCGCCGACCACGGGGAGATCCGCGGCGACACCGTCACCGGCGCCTACGCCGAGGCGCACGCCCTGTTCGCCGAGCTGAAGGCGGCAGGCGTCGACTACGACGACGTCGTGCGGGTCCTGGAGGACGAGGGCGTCGAGAAGTTCGAGGCGTCCTGGAACCAGCTCCTCGCCACCTTGAAGACCGAACTGGAGGACAAGGCGTGACGTCAGTGGTCACCGCCGCCGGAGTCTCGGTCACCCTGCGCGGCGAGGCCGCCGAGGAGACCGAGCCGGTCTTGCAGCGCCTGGTCTCCGATGGCGTGCCCGGCGCGCTCTCGACCAAGAACGCCCAGCTCTGGGGTCCCGACGCGGTGTCGGAGGCGGCAAGGCGGCTGGGCTGGCTGGACCTGGCCGAGACCTCGCGCCCGCTGGTCGGCCAGCTGGAGGAGCTGGCCGCCGGGTTCCGCGCCGAGGGCCTCGACCACTTCGTGCTGGCCGGCATGGGCGGCTCCTCGCTGGCGCCCGAGGTGATCACCCGTACCGCCGGGGTGGAGCTGACCATCCTGGACACCACCGACCCGCACCAGGTCGGCCGGGTCATCGCCGACCGGCTGGAGCGCACGGTCGTGGTGGTCGCCTCCAAGAGCGGCGGCACCATCGAGACCGACAGCCACCGGCGGATCTTCGAGCTGGCGTTCCAGGACGCCGGGATCACCGGTGACGCCCTCAAGCGGCGGTTCGTGGTCATCACCGACCCCGGCTCGCCGCTGGAGACCTCCGCCCGCCAGGCCGGCTACCACGTGCTCCTCGCCGACCCCGACGTCGGCGGGCGCTACAG
>JAFACJ010000598.1 GCA_023425615.1 Actinomycetes bacterium | reverse complement strand
CTGCGGGGCCGCGCCTCGGCGATCCACGGCATCGTCCTCGATGAGCTGCGCCGGCTGCGCGGCCGTCCGGAGGCGCCGCTGATCGACGTGACCAGCGACATCGCCGTGCAGATCATCACCCCGGTGCTCCTGCCCTTCGAGAAGGACGAGGAGATCGCCGGGCTCCAGCGCGAGCTGCACCTGGCCCTGGACGCCGTCCACCAGGCGCGCTCCCTGCGGACGGCGGGGCGCAAGGAGGAGGCGGGCCGGTGGATGGGCCGCTTCAAGGAGCACCTCGCGCGGATCGACGTCGTCCTCTTCGGCTCGATCGAGCGGTACCGGTCGGCGCCCGCCGCCGGCGACCCCAGCGTGCTGGCCCGGCTGGCGAGCGGTGAGGAGAAGCTCACCGACCAGCAGATCCGCGACCAGCTCATGACGATCCTCATCGGCGGCAGCAACACGGTCGGCTTCGCGGTGGCCATGGCCCTGTACTGGATCGACCGGCTCCCCGAGGTCGCCGAGCGGCTGCACGCCGAACTGGCGTCGCTCCCGGAGAACGCCTCGGCCCTGGAGATCGCCGCGCTGCCCTACCTGGGCGCGATCTGCGACGAGACACTGCGCGTGGGCTCGATCACCCCCACCGCCTCGGCGCGGAAGGTGACGGTCCCCTTCACCGCGCTCGGCTATGAGTTCCCGGTGGGCACCGAGCTGATCCTCGTGTTCCATCTCGCGCACCGGCGCGAAGAGGCATATCACGATCCCGGCTCCTTCCATCCCGGGCGCTTCCTGGAGAAGGCGCCGACACCGGTGGAGTATCTGCCGTTCGGGACGGGGACCAGACGATGTCCCGGGTCGGCCCTGACGGAGCTGGAGATGAGGCTCACCGTCGCGGAGGCGGTGCGAACCCCCGGACTGAGACTCATCGACGCGGATATCCCGTTCAAACCGGTCTCCTACGGGGCCTCCATGTCGCTTCCCTCGACGGTCAAGGTACGGGTGGAGGACTGAGATGGGGCTCCTGTGGTGGCGGCGGGGCGGGTCCGGACGTTCTTTCAAAGCGGTGGCGATGGACATCGACGGGACCCTCACCGATTGCGACACCCTGGGGCTGACCAGTGAGAGGCTGGGGCTTCCCGTCCCCGAGCTCGCCTCCATCAACAAGGGGTATCTACAGGGGACCTTGACTCATGAGCAGACGCGGGAACTGGTCCTGAGCCGGTGGCGCTCCTCGGGCAAGGCCGACCGGAGCCAGATGGAGAGCATCTTTCGCTCCATGCCGCTGCGCAACGACGTCTTCCGGCTGATCCGGCGGATCAAGGAGAGATCACTGCACTCCTGCCTGATCACCAGTTCGATGGACTTCTACGCTCAGGTCATGGCGAAACGACTTGGCGTGACGGATTATTACGCCAACGTCCTGCTCACCTTTGACGAGGGCGATGGCGCGCTGTCCGGTATGGAGTTCAGCAAGGACGCGGCGCTCCTGAAGCAGGAGCAACTCATGAATTTCTGTACCGCCAAGGGAATTTCCCCGGAAGATGTGCTGGTATTGGGCAACGCGCACAATGACCGGGCGATGTTCGAGGTCACCGGAAACGGCGTGCTCATCGGCGGAGACGACGATGAGGATCTGGCCTCCAGCGCCTGGCGTACCGTCGGGAGTCTCGCGGAGGTCGTTGACCTCTTGTGACCATCTCGCTCTTGAGCGTACCGGCACGGCCGTGCGGGAATCTCACGCGCCACCCGTACGGGTGGTCTGACGAGGGGTTTTTCTCGGCGTCCTGAGGTGGGCGGCGCCATGTTGCTCGTTTGCTTTGTGCGGGCTTGTGTAGGTTGCTAGTATTCTGACGCCTTCATCTAGTTGGCTGGACTGTTTCCTGTATATTCCATTGTGAATGTCCTGTTAAATTTGCGTTGCAGGCATTCCTGTTATAAGCGTAGGTCAGGTGTCATGCGCTTCCGCAATGCCCGAGTGCGGACCAAGATCACGGCGATGCTGCTGTCGCTCGCCGCCCTGTGGGTCTTCGCGGCCTGGGTCACCCTGCGCGAGGGTCTGAACCTGCTGGCGGTCAGCCAGGTCGACCAGAAGGTCAGCCAGCCCACCACCCAGCTCATCACCGAACTCGAGGCCGAGCGCCGGCTCAGCGTGGTCTATCTGGCCAGGCCGGTGGCCGCGGGCCGCGAGCCGCTGGCCGCGCAGCGGACCAGGACCGACCAGGCGGTCAAGGAGTACCTGGACAAGACCGCGTCCAATCTCGCGCGCTTCGGCGCGGGATCGGTCGCCGAGGAGCGGATCGACCGGCTGGCCGACCAGCTCAAGGGCCTGACCGACCTCCGGAGCCGGATCGACGGCGGTGTCCTGCAGCGCAGCGCCGCCGCCCAGGGCTTCACCGGCCTCATCGACAGCGGCTTTCGCATCTTCTCCGCCAGCTCCGGCGTGGACGACGAGGCCATCAGCCGCGACGCCCGCACGATCGTCACCCTGACCCGGTCCAAGGAGATGCTGTCCCGGGAGGACGCGCTGCTGGCCGGAGTCCTGGCCGCGGGCCGGCTGACCCCGGCCGAGCACGCCGAGTTCTCCCAGCTCGTCGGCATCCAGCGCCTGCTGCGCCAGGACGCCGCCAACGACTTCTCCAGCGCCGACCGCGCCCGCTACGTCACCTTCACCGAGGGCGCCGTGGCCATCCGCCTCCAGACCATGGAGGACCGGGTCATCGCCGCCAAGCCCAACGCCAAGCTGACGTTCACCCAGCCCGCCTGGGAGACGGCGACCAGCGACGCGATCAAGGAACTCGACGTCCTGGTGCGCGAGTCCGCCGACGCCGTGGTGGAGCGGGCCGTGCCCGTGGCCGCGGGAGTGATCATCCGTCTGGTGCTCGCCGGCGGTCTCGGCTTCCTCGCGGTCGTCGCGTCCGTCATCCTGTCCGTCACCACCGCCCGGCACCTGGTACGGCAGCTGGAACGGTTGAAGGACGCCGCGCACGAGCTGTCCGACGTCCGGCTGCCCCGCGTGGTCGAGCGGCTGGGCCAGGGCGAGCAGGTGGACGTCTCGGTCGAGGCGCCGCCGCTGGCCTTCGGTGACGACGACATCGGCAAGGTGGGCCAGGCGTTCAACGCGGTGCAGGAGACCGCGATCCGCACCGCCGTCGAGCAGGCCGAGCTGCGGCGCGGTATCCGCGACATCCTGCTCTCCCTGGCGCGGCGGTCCCAGGCGCTGGTGCACCGGCAGCTGACCCTGCTGGACCAGATGGAGCGCCGCGAGATCGACACCGAGGAGCTGGAGGACCTCTTCCGGGTCGACCACCTGGCCACCCGTATGCGGCGCAACGCCGAGAACCTCATCATCCTCTCCGGGGCGACGCCGGCCCGCGGCTGGCGCAAGCCGGTCCCCATGGTCGACGTGGTCCGCTCGGCGGTCGCCGAGGTCGAGGACTACACCCGGGTCACGGTCATGCCGATCGACGAGGTCCACCTCGTCGGCCGCGCCGTGGCCGACATCGCCCACCTGCTGGCCGAGCTGATCGAGAACGCCGTGTCGTTCTCCCCGCCCTACACCTACGCGCAGATCTCCGGGCACATGGTGGCGTCCGGATACGCGCTGGAGGTCGAGGACCGCGGCCTCGGCATGTCGGACGAGAACCTCGCGATGATCAACTCGAGGATCGCCGATCCGCCGGAGTTCAACCTCTCCAGCTCGGTGCAGCTCGGCCTCTACGTGGTCGGGAAGCTCGCCGAGCGGTACGGCGTGCAGGTGACGCTCAAGCGTTCTCCCTACAAGGGAACGACCGCGGTGGTCATCATTCCGCGGGAACTCATCGAGGAAGGAGAGTCCGGCGCGCCGTCGCAGTCCCTGGCGGTCGTCGGGGCGACGATGCCGGAAGCCACCGACCCGACGGAGTCGCAGAGCGCGGAGCGGTTCACTCCCGTTCTGGTCCCGTCCCCCCCTGCGGAACCGCAGACCGCACCGGCCACGGCCCAGGTCGGCGAGCAGGCCCAGCCGCAGCAGCCCGACCTCACGCCGTCGGGTCTGCCGGTTCGGGTGCCGCAGGCCAGCCTCGCCGCACCGCTGCGCGAGGAGCCCAGCACCACGGACGAGCAGGTCGAGGACGACCCGGGCCGTTCGCCCGAGGAGATCCGCAGGATCGTGGGCGCGTTCCAAAGCGGCACCCTGCGTGGCAGGGCCGCCTCCGTTGAGAGTGAGACCGAGTGATGCAGAAGACGACAGGGGCCAGCGCCGATCTGGCGTGGCTGCTCGACGACCTGGTCAAGCGGGTGAGCGAGGCGGAACACGCGATCGTGCTCTCCGCCGACGGCCTGCTGATGGCCCAGTCGCAGGGGATGGGCAGGGACGACGCCGAGCACCTCTCGGCCGTCGCCGCCGGCATCCAGAGCCTCGCCAAGGGCGCCGGTGAGCGGTTCGGCGGCGGCGCGGTGCGGCAGACCATCATCGAGATGCGCTCGGCGTTCTTGCTGGTGATGGTGGCCGGCCAGGGAGCCTGCCTCGCGGTGCTCAGCAGCGAGGACGCCGATGTCGGGTTGATCGCCTACGAGATGGCGATGATGGTCACCAAGCTCGGTCACCATCTCTCCACGCCGGCCCGGGTGACGGAGTCGGCGTGAGCTACCCGCCGCAGGAGCCCGACCACGAGCGCTGGCTGGACGAGAGCGCCGGCCCCCTGGTGCGGCCGTACGTGATGACCAGCGGCCGGCTCCAGCCGGTACGCGGCAACTTCGACCTGATCACCCTGGTGGAGGCGACCGGGCCGGCCCCGACTGTGGCGATAGGGCTCGGGCCCGAACACCTGGCGATCCTCCGCCTCACCCAGACGCTGATGTCGGTGGCCGAGCTCACCGCGCACCTGGACCTGCCCACGGGCACGGTCCGGGTGCTGCTGGGAGACCTGCTCGATAAGGGCCTCGTCACCGTCCAGGAACCCCAACCGGAGATCGACATGCAGGACCTCAGGATGTACCAGGCGGTGATCGATGGCCTCCGCGCCCTCTAGCGCCACCGGGACCCGCCGCCGTATGCCCACCGCCGTCAAGATCCTGGTGGCGGGCGGGTTCGGGGCGGGTAAGACGACCCTGGTCGGCGCCGTCTCGGAGACCGAGCCGCTGCGCACCGAGGAGGTGCTCACCGACCGCGGCGTCGGCGTCGATGACATCGACGGGGTCGAGACGAAGAAGACCACCACGGTGGCGATGGACTTCGGCCGCATCACCTTCGGCGAGGAGTTCGTCCTCTACCTGTTCGGCACCCCCGGCCAGGAGCGCTTCTGGTTCATGTGGGACGAGGTGGCGCTCGGCGCGCTGGGCGCGGTCGTGCTGGCCGACACCCGGCGCCTCGCCGACTGCTTCCCGGCGATCGACTACTTCGAGCGCCGCGGCACCCCGTTCATCGTGGCGGTCAACTGCTTCGCCGGAGCCCAGCGGTATGAGCCCGTCGAGGTCAGGCAGGCGCTGCAGATCGGCGGGGAGATCCCGGTGCTGCTGTGCGACGCCCGCAAGAAGGAGTCCTCCAAGGAGGTGCTCATCACCCTGGTGCAGCACGCCATGAAGCTGCGGGCGGCCCGCTAGGGACGCTCAGCCGCACCCCTCGAACTGCGGGACGGTGGTGGTGGTCTTCAGCCCGGTCGGTCCGAACCACCGGGCGAGGAGCTCCGCCGCCGTCCCGTCCTGGTACATCCGGGTGAGGGCGCGGTTGACCGCCTCGCAACCGCCGATGTCGTCCTTGTGCAGGCCGATGCCGTACTTCTCGTCGGTGAACCTGGCGTTGACCATCCGGAAGGCGCCGGGCCGCCGCAGGGCGAAGCCCGCCAGGATCAGGTCGTCGGTGGTGACGGCGTCGAGCCTCCCGTCGACGAGGAGGTCCACGCACTCGCTGTAGGTCTGCGCCTCGACGAGCTCGGCACGGATGCCCATCTCCTCCACGACCCGCTTCCAGGAGTGGGAGCCCGCGCTCTTGCACAGCCTGCGGCCCGCC
>JAFACJ010000556.1 GCA_023425615.1 Actinomycetes bacterium | reverse complement strand
ATCCCACCGCGCACAGCCTGGATTCCGGCGGTCTGCGAGTATTGCCGCATTTCCCAGAGCCTGACGGGGGTGTCATGCGAACGGTCTCGATGGTGTCGATACTGCTGGTGCTGGTGACGGCTTGCGGGAATCAGCGCGCGGGCGAGGAGGCGGCAGGGCCGCGCATCCCGGAGACGCCCTCCCCCACCACGGCGCCCTGCCCGGAATCCGGCGTCCGCGTCCTGCTGGGAGCGTCGGACGGGGCGTCGGGACTGCGGGTGCTGAACCTCCAGATGGTCAACTGCGGCGACGTTCCCCAGCGGTTCGACGGCTATCCGCAACTCAAGCTCTACGACGCCGAGGGCAGGCCGGTGAAGGTGACGGTCCACCGGGGAACGGGCGGGATCGCGGACATCGAGCCCTTCAAGAAGCCGCCCTCCGCCTTCACCTTGAAGCCGGGGGACGTCGCCTCGGCCGGGATCCTCTGGCGCAACCTCGTCCAGGACACCACCAGGCCCGCCACCACCGCCGACATCGCGGCCGTCACGCCACGCCCCGGAATGCGGGCGCAACGCGTGACGGACGCCACCATCGACCTCGGCAACACCGAGAAGATCGGCGTCAGCCCGTGGACGAAGTTCCGCACCGCGCCCAAGGACGTCACCGGTGACATTCCCAGCGATGTCGCCACCGGCGACGCCCCTCACCTGCGATGACCTTCCCTGACCTCCTCGGGAAAGTTCGATGATCTAGGTTTACCCGGAGCTGGAACCGGGGTATCTAAAAGTCACAAGACGATGACGGAGCGTTAAGAAAGAAAGGGGCCGGCCTAGCGAACTTGAGCGAAACCTGCGCAGCCTTTCCTCGCCGGGCCGAGAGCGCTCCCCCACCCAGCCCCGGTCGCGTCCCCGACGACCGGATCGGCCAGGGGACACACCTCGGGCTCTCGGCCCGGTGAGGACGGGCGTCCCCGAAAGCCGGGCCCCGGCGTACCCCACATCCCCCGTGACAGGCCGGCGCCCTCGCCGGCCCGGCGACCACGAGCAGCCCGCCGGGCCGGCTTCCCCTCCCCCGGCCACCGGAGCACGGGCACCTGGCCTCCACACCCTTCGGCCCCTCATCCCGGACCGGCACCGCCCCCCGCCGCCGGGCACAGCCGCTCACGCTTCCCGCAGTCCTTCCGCTTCCCGCAGTCCTTCCCTACGGCCGGCCGCCCCTTGCCACGGGGCGGCTTGTTCTGTCACAGGCTCTCCGTAGGCTGTCGCCCGGTGGCCTTCTGACCCGGCGGCCTTCCGACGGGAGATCTGGAGTGACGGGATGAGCGGTGAAGCCGAGGCGGAGCGTCTGCGTGAGATCTGCATGGGCTTTCCCGAAGCGGTGGAGAAGCCCTTCGGCGGGCATACGGCGCCGTCTTTCCGGGTGCGTGACAAGTTGTTCGCGATGACCAGCGAGGACGGGCTCTCCCTCACCTTCAAAGCCGGTCCGGGGATTCAGCAGGCCCTGGTCTCCTCGGCGCCCGAACGCTTCTTCGTCCCGCCCTACGTGGGCCCCAAGGGCTGGGTGGGCGCTCGCCTCGATGTCGCCCAGGACTGGGAGGAACTGGCCGAACTCCTGGAGGACAGCTATCGGCTGATCGCGCCCAGGCGCCTCTCCGCCCTCCTCGACGACCGGTAGCCGCCTCCTCTCCCCGAGCCGGGAGCACACGCCCTCCCCGAGCCGGGAGCACGCCCTCCCCGAGCCGGGAGTGCCTGCCGCGGCCCGGCGTTTTACCGTCACGGCACGCATTCCCGCCGATCGCTTGGGTGTCATATACCGCGGCGAGATTACTCTGGGTGATCGGAGTGATCTTCGTCGCCCTGTGCCGTGCCCCGCTCGTGAGGAGAATCCCCGTGCCCTATTCCTCGTTCGCCGGTTATGGGGTCGGCGTCGCCGCGACCGGTGTCACCCTCGGTCATCTGTGGCCGGTGGCGTTGAGCGTGGTGCTCGTTCTCGCCGCCGCGTTCACGGTGCGTTACGGGTTTCGCCGGGGGCGCGGGCCCCTGGAGCCGTGATGCGGCGCGTCCCGTCCTTCGCGGAGGCTCCCGCTGCGCGTTTTCTGGGGGCCGGGTGGCTGGCCGTCCTCGGTTCGTTCGTCCTCACCGCCTTCCTCGCCTGGAGCGTCACCCATCTGGTCGCCCTGGTGCGGGGGGCTGCCGGGGATCCGCAGGGGACCCTGGCCATCGCCTGGCTGGTGTCCTTCCTGCTGCTGTGGTGGGTGCCGCTGTCCTGGCTGGAGCGGCCCGTGCGGGCGACCGCGGCGCAGCACGCGCTGCTCGACACGCTGACCGTCACCGTCCAGGTGCCGGTCCACGACGAGGATCCGGCGGTGCTGCGCGCCTGCCTGCGGTCGGTCCTCGCCCAGACCAGGCGTGTGGACCGCATCAGGGTCGTGGACGACGGCTCGGTGGACGGCGAGGGCAGGCCGGTCGCCTACGACGGTGTGCGTGAGGGGTTCCTGGGAGAGGCCGCCGCACGCGGCATCGAGGCGACCTGGGACCGTACGGAGGACCGCGGCAGACGGTTCGCCCGGATGCACGCCCTCGCCCAGGACGACGCCGATGTCTTCGTGATGCTCGACAGCGGCTCCGTCCTGGAGCGCGACGCCATCAGGGAGGGCCTCGCCCCGTTCGCCGACCCCATGGTCAAGTCCGTCGCGGGCCGCGTCCTGGTCCTCAACCGCACGGCAGCCCCTCTGGCCGTGCTGACCTGCCTCCTGTACCTGCCGTTCACGCAGGGGCTGCGCAGCGCCCAGTCGGTGCTGCGCCGGGTGACCATCGACTCGGGGACGCTCGCCTTCTACCGCGGCGAGGTGGTCCGCGCCTGCGCCGGCGTGTACGAGAACGAGTCCTCCCGCGACCGTCCCCTCCAGATGAACGACGACTCGATGCTGACGTTCTACGCGCTCCTGGCCGGGGACACCGTGCACCAGCCGTCCGCGATCGCGTTCACCCTCGTCCCCGAGCGGCTGGGCCGCTACTTCGAGCAGCAGTTGCGCTGGATGCGCGGCACGGCCGTGCGCCATCTGTGGTGGCTGCGGTACATGCCGCTGGGCGGTGTCGTCTTCTGGACGACGGTCGCGGAGTACCTCCACCTGGTCCTGGCGCTGCTCGTCACGGCGGCCGTGGTCCTGGTCCCCGACTACCGGGTGCTGCTGGGCACGGTCGCCGCAGGCGGGATCGGGATCGGGACGGCGATGAGCTACCTCACAGCGCTGCGGATCTTCACCGTCCACCGCGGCGACGAGTCCGCCTGGTTCAGGCTCGCCCTGTTCGCGCTGGCTCCGCTGGCCTCCCTGTGGCGCCTGCTCCTGCTGCGCCCCCTGTACCTGTTCTCCGTCCTCACCTGCCACCGGGCCGACCGCCGTGACGCCCGCTCGGGCGTGGAGGTCTCCCTCGGCTCGCGGTGAGGCGGAGCGGTCACGCCTGCTGGAGGGCGGCGGTCCGGCGGGCGTCGGCGACGATCTTGCGTTCGACGAAGAAGGCGAGGAAGGGGATGAGACCGGCCGAGACCATGATCAGCATCTTCTTCATGGGCCACTGCGCCTTCTGGTACAGGTCGAAGGAGACGATCAGGTAGATCATGTAGAGCAGGCCGTGGGTGGGCGAGATGATCGCGGACGGTGTCTCGTTCCCGGTGATGAGGCGGATGGGCAGGCCGACGAAGCACACCAGGATCAGCATCACGCCGACGACGGTTGCCAAGATGCGGTACCGGTTGATGGCCGCTTCCACGTGGTTCTCGCCTTTCTATCGCCGCGGGGAGTTCAGCCGGGCCAGGTAGCGGTTGTACGCGGCCAGGCCGGGGTCCTCCTCCTCGGCTTCCTTGATCAGTTGGGCTTCGGTCTTGGGGACGACGGGCTCGGCGGGCTCGGACTCGGCGTCCTTGCCGGCGCCCTTCAGCTCGTCCCGCATCATCTTGATCCACATCACGATGACGAAGATCGCGAACACCGGCCATTCGAAGGTGTAGCCCCAGCTGCGGTCGTTGCCGGCCGAGGCGCGCTCGAACTGCCACCAGCCGAACCCCAGGAAGCTCACGAAAAGGACCAGGGCCAGGAGGTGGATGCCCAGCCAGCCGGGCGTGAAGAACCTTCTCACGGCTCGAGGGTACCGCCGCCTTCGCGCGGGCCGTCCCCACCCCCGGAAAGCACGCCGATCATTCCCGCGACCGTCGCGCTCCAGGGGTAGCGCTCGGCCCTCCGCCGCGCGGCGGCGCGGCGTTCGGCGACGGGCCAGGACAGTACCTCCTCGACCCCGTCGGCGAGGCCGCGTCCGCAGGCCGGCAC
>JAFACJ010000551.1 GCA_023425615.1 Actinomycetes bacterium | reverse complement strand
CCGCCCCGCCCTGTCCGCTTGCGGTCAGTATCACAGGCGTCCGGCCGCCTTGAGGGCCAGATAGGCATCGGCGAGCGCCGGCGCCAGGGACTCGGGCGTGGCGTCCACCACCTCCACCCCGTAGCGGCGCAGCTCGGCGGTGATCCGCCGCCGCTCGCCGCGTGCCCGCTCGGCCGCCGCCGCGTCGTAGACGGCGGCGAGATCACCGCGCGCCGCGGCCA
The DNA here is from genome assembly GCA_023425615.1 of Actinomycetes bacterium. Classification (GTDB taxonomy): domain Bacteria; phylum Actinomycetota; class Actinomycetes; order Streptosporangiales; family Streptosporangiaceae; genus Actinocorallia. The sequence continues at coordinate 2,307 of JAFACJ010000551.1, read as the reverse complement.
TCTCGGCGACCCGGGGGTCGGCGACGGCGGCGACCATCACCAGGTGCCGGGCGGTCAGCTGCGGCAGCAGGGGGATCAGGCCCTCCTCGAGGGCGGCGGTGTTCAGCTCGGTGAGCAGCACGACGAGGCTGCGCCGGCGGGAGCGGGCCAGCACCGCCGAGACCATGCCCGCGGCGTCCGACTCGATCAGCTCCGGCTCCAGCGGCGCCATCGCGCCGACCATCGCGGTCAGCAGCTCCGTGCGCGGCGCCCCCTCGACCCTGGCGCGCACCCGCCGGTCGTAGGCGAGCAGGTCGACCCGGTCGCCGGCCCGGGACGCCAGCGCCGCCAGCAGCAGCGCGGCGTCCATCGAGCAGTCCAGGCGGGGGATGTCGCCGACCCGGCCCGCCGAGGTGCGCCCGGTGTCCAGGACCAGGAAGATCCGCCGGTCCCGCTCCGGACGCCAGGTGCGCACCACCACGTCGCCGCGCCGCGCGGTGGCCCGCCAGTCGATCGACCGGACGTCGTCGCCGGGGACGTACTCGCGCAGGGAGTCGAACTCCGTGCCCTGGCCGCGGACCAGCGCCACGTGCTGGCCGGTCAGCTCCCGCAGCCGCCGCAGCTTGGCGGGCAGGTGGCGGCGGGAGGGGAAGGCGGGCAGGACCCGGACGGTCCACGGCGCGGGGCGGGTGAGCTGCCGCGCCGCCAGCCCCAGCGGCCCGGTGGAGCGGATGGTCACCGAGGCCGGCGAGCGGTCGCCGCGCCGGGTGGGGGTCAGCGTCATCTCGACGCGCCGCCGCTCGCCCGCGGGCACCGCCACCGTGGCCGTGCGGGGGGAGACACCGGCGCTGGGCGGCCAGGCGTCGCGGACGACGGCGCGCACCCGCCGGGAGCCGAGGTTCTCCACGATCAGCCCGACGGACGCCGACTCGCCGAGGCGCACGCTGGTGTCGCCGGTGCGGTGCAGCGCCAGCCGCCTGACGTTGCCCGCCAGCACGAGATCGATCACCACGGCCAGGGCGAGGACCCCGGCGATGGCGGCGATCACCCATCCGTGCGGGAAGAGCAGGGGCAGCACGGCCGCCAGCAGCGCCAGCAGCCCGACCCGGCCGGTGAGCGCCATCAGCGGGGCGTGGGGACGGTGGTCAGGACCCCTTCGAGCACCCCGTCCGCGGTGGCGCCCTCCAGCTCGGCCTCCGGGCGGAGCTGGATGCGGTGCCGCAGCGTGGGCCGGGCCAGCGCCTTCACGTCGTCGGGGATGACGTAGTCGCGCCCCGACAGCCACGCCCAGGCCCGCGAGGTGTTCAGCAGCGCCGTCGCACCGCGGGGGGAGGCGCCCAGCTGGAGGGACGGGGACTCCCGTGTCGCCCGGCAGAGGTCGACGATGTAGGCGATGACCTTGGGGTCCACGTGCAGGTGGCGTACCGCCTCGCGGCCGGCCTCCAGGTCGGCGGCGCCCGCCACGGGGCCGATCTCCGACAGGTCGCGCGGGTCGAACCCGGCGGCGTGGCGCTGCACGACGCCGATCTCCTCGTCCCTGGTGGGCAGCGGGACCGTCAGCTTCAGCAGGAACCTGTCGAGCTGTGCCTCGGGCAGCGGGTAGGTGCCCTCGTACTCGACGGGGTTCTGGGTGGCGCACACGACGAACGGGTCGGGCAGCGGGAACGGCGAGCCGTCCACCGAGACCTGGCGCTCCTCCATGGCCTCCAGCAGCGACGCCTGCGTCTTGGGCGGGGTCCGGTTGATCTCGTCGGCCAGCAGCAGGTTGGTGAAGACGGGCCCGCGCCGGAACTCGAACTCCGCGGTCCTTGAGTCATAGACCTGCGAGCCCGTCACGTCGCCGGGCATGAGGTCGGGGGTGAACTGGACGCGCTTGAACTCCAGGTCGAGGGAGCGCGCGAGGGTGCGCACCAGCAGCGTCTTGGCGACGCCGGGCACGCCCTCCAGCAGCACGTGGCCCTTGCACAGCAGGGCGATCACCAGCCCGGTGACCACCGCGTCCTGGCCCACCACCGCCTTGGCGACCTCGCCGCGCAGCGCGCCGAGGGCGCGTCTGGCGTCGGCCGCGGGGGCGGCGGTTCCGGCGTCGATCAATGTCTCGTCGCTCATCGAAGGCGTCTCTCCAGATCGTCCAGAAGGTCGGTAAGCCGGACGAGTTCGGCGTCGTCCGCCGGCTCAGGACCGTACAGCGCCCACGCCGCGGTCGGCTGGTCCCAGCCGGTCCGCGCCGCCACCGCGAGCGTGATCTCCTGCGCCTTGGCGGGGTCTCCCGCCGCGCTGCGCGGCAGCCCCAGCAGGGGCACGAGCCGCTCCCTCGCCGCCTCCCGC